>JAYULG010000371.1:0-8157 GCA_043763755.1 Akkermansiaceae bacterium
ATTTTTCACGACGGCGTAGGCCTCAGGGAGGATCTGTTCTAAATACTTCGCCCGAGATTTTGCGAACTCAGGTTCGATGTCGTGGAAGGCGGCTTTGGCAGCCTCGATCGAGGACGCAGTGGCAAGTATGCTGGAAGGCAGCGAAGAAAATTCCTCACGCAGCGGGGCGATGCGGGCCTCCAATGACTCAACGACATCACGCAACTCAGCATCTTCCATGCGAGCGATCAGTGGCTTCGCGGGAATTTCGAGGGCATGGTAGCGGGCGAGATGAGATTTCCATTTCTCGGTGAATTCCAAGAGCTTCTCGTCTGGCTCACGCTGCAGCGCTTCTTCGATTTCATTGATGCGCGCGACGGTAGGACGGATGCGCCGCACCTCGCGTTGATTTTTACTGCCGACGATTTTTTGGAGAATCCACTTGATCATGAGAAAACTGAGGTAGCGCAGGAAATCCCCGCTTCAGGGGAGGCAATACACCGAGATTTAGGCGCTTGCAAGTGCCTTGGTAAGCTGAGGCGTAATGGTGAATGAAGGTGGCAATGCCTCAAATGGACATGGAGTGAAAACCGCCATCCACGATCATTTCCATGCCGGTGATGAATGATCCTGCCTTCGCGGAGGCGAGGAGTAAGGTAGCACCGATGAGTTCATCGGCATTGCCGAAGCGAGATGCCGGAGTCTGGCGGAGGATGTCAAGGACGCGGGACTCATCGAGTACATTGCGGTTCTGTTCGGCAGGAAAAAACCCCGGCACGAGCGTGTTGACGCGGATGTCTTTGTCTGCCCACTCGCGGGCGAGATTCCGAGTGAGATTATGCACGGCGGCCTTGGAAGCAGAATAGGTGAAGACGCGAGAAAGCGGATTAAGACCAGAAATCGATCCCAAGTTGATGATAGAGGCGGGCCGCATTTCATCGATGAAATACTGGCCGAAAACTTGGCAGGCGCGGAAGACTGCAGAAAGGTTTGTATCGATGATCCGTTGGTATTCCTCTTCGGTGATCTCAAGGAAAGGAGTCGGTGAATTCGTGCCCGCGCCGTTAATGAGAATGTCCACTTGGCCCGAGCGCTCCAACACTTTATCAAGAAGGTGATGGAGTGATTCACGGGATGTGACATCCACAGGGACGAAATACCCTTTGCCGCCGAGGGATTCTATTTCAGTCAACCGTTTTTCGGCTTTTTCCGGAATACGTCCGCCCAAAATGACTTCGGCACCTGCGCGCGCAAGACCCACTGCCATGGTGCCGCAGAGGTCACCTGTGCCACCGATGATGACGGCAGTTTTGCCCGAGAGATCGAAAAGGTCTTTGAGGAACGCAGCAGTTTGCATGGCTGAAGTCTTGTAGGAAACGGTGAGGGTGCAAGGCTAGAGTGAAAGCCGCTCAATAGAGCGCGATTAAAGCAATGAACGCGTCGTTTTCCTTTCCGCAGCCCCAGCCACAAAATATCTCGATGGTAGAAACGGTGTCACCAGCGATGCCTCAAAATCGAACACTTCCGAGAAATCCTCTTTTTTATCAGATTCTTGTTTTCCGAAGACCTGTTCCTCAATCAGCAGAAAAACCATATCACCCACATCTTGGCATTTTCTGATACTCCACTCGCTCATAAGCGTAGCTGCCATCGGGCCAAATTGTTCCAGCGCACAATCCCTGAAGCCTGCCAAAAGTTCTGGGCCACTCACATGGCGTGCTTGCCCATTGTTCGACTCGGCAATCCGCTTGAGAGTGAAGTCCAAAGCATCTTTGAGAAAAAAGTAGGCATGCGGATCAAAGCGCCTATCGCGTTTCAAAATCGAAACGACGGATTGTTCGAATTCCATGGGCTGCATGACGGAACTTTGCCGGAATCTTCAGCCCATGTCAAAGAGCTTTAGAGCGCGGGTGATGGTTTGCGTGTCATCAGGAAAAAAATTTAAGAGGCTCTCGAATAAATCACAACTGCCAGCGTCGAACGGTGCGTCAATCATAAACCACCAACTATGAAATCTATTATCACACTCTTAGCAGCAGTCACCATAAGCTTCCTAGGTTCTGCCACTGATGCCGACGCTCGCAACCGCAAGAAGAATGTCTATATCGATAGTTACCAATCCTGCGGCGTTCCAACTTATACCCAGCGCTACGTTGCCGGCTATGATGAATGCGGGCACCCCGTCTTCCGCTACCGGACGGTTCGTTCACACTACCAGCCTGTAATCCGCCAGCAATACTATGCTCCTCGTCCACAGCCGCGCTACCAGAGAAACTATCATCATGATAGGCACTACTCGAATAGCCGGATTGTCATTCAAGGTAGCTTTTGCCGTTAAATACTTTACTAACATAAAGGCCGCATAGATAACTCTATGCGGCCTTCATTTTTGCTGGGAGTTCTATCGAAGAAATGCCTCGAACAAGCCGCCATCCACCGTGACCACTTGGCCGGTAGTTTTGCTGAGCCGCTGAGATAAAAGAAGGAAGTAAGCCTCCGCTTGATCCGCAGGAGTGATCGGGCATTTTGTAAGCGTCCGGTCTGCATAGAACTGCGCTAACTTTGTCACGAGAGATTCTGTCTCTTCATTATCCGAGTAGGCGATATTATACTTTGCGAGCGAACCAATTACACGGTCTCGCGGAAACATTGCAGAACCCTGCACCACAGTCGCCGGGGCTACCGCGTTCACACGGATGAGTGGGGCAAGCTCAACGGCAAGCTCTCGCACTAGGTGATTGGCTGCTGCTTTTGACGTATCATAAGCAATAGAGCCTTTCTTAGCGACAACGGCGTTTGCACTGGTAGTAAGTACTAAATTTCCCTTTAGCCCTTGTTCTTTCCAAATCTTGAATGCCTCGTCTGCCACGAAGTAACTCCCTGTGACATTGATATTGAATGTAAGTGCCCATTTTTCATCTGGGATATGGCCAGAGGTATCACTTGGCACGAAAATTCCTGCGGTGACAGCAATCGAGTCGAACCCGCCGTAAGCGATAGCGACATGATCTAACATGGCGCGGATACTTGCACGGTCTGTGATGTTTGCAGCAAGCCCGATGGCTTGACCGCAATTCGATAGTCCAGTGCCTGCCACACCGATGCCGATGCCATACTGATCAGTGATCTCCGTGGCAGTAGCACTTGCAGAAGATTCGTTTAAATCTACGCAGACAATGTGAGCACCTTCCTTGGCGAGACGATGAGCCGTTTCTTTACCAATGCCTGAGCCAGCTCCGATGACGATAATCACTTGGCGGGCAAGTTCTTTCTCAGCAGGCATGCGCTTGAGTTTAGCTTCCTCTAACAACCAGTATTCGATATCGAACGCCTCTTGTTGGGGGAGTGAGACATAGGAATCGATGGCTTCGGCGCCGCGCATCACTTCCACTGCACAGTTATAGAATTCCGCTGTGACACGGCTTTCGGATTTATCCTTACCCCACGCGATCATACCGATGCCGGGAATGAGAACCACGGTAGGGTTTGGATCGCGCTGTGCAGGTGAGTTACTATGTTTGCACATGGCATAGTATTCAGCATAGTCTTCGCGGTAGGCTTCTAGTCTCGTAGCTAGCTTGCTTTGGAGGGCAGCGATGTCCTCGGATTGGGGGTTCCAATCGACATAGAGTGGTTTGATCTTGGTGCGTAAGAAATGATCTGGGCAAGATGTGCCAAGCTCCGCGAGGCGGGCCGCGTCATTCGAATTTACGAAGCGAAGGATTTTTTCATCATCTTGGACGGTGCCAATGAAACGTTTTTCTTTGGAAACTCGTCCCCGCAGCCACGGTAGGATCGCTGCAAAGGTGGCCTCGCGTTGCGCAGGCTGGAGAGTCTCGTATTTCTGACCGCCAAAGACGGTGGCATCACCTCCTTTGGCTATATACTTTTTCTCAATATATGCTGCGGCTGTCTCAATAAAATCGAGGGTATGTGTGTAACAAATTTTTTCGTCATCATCCCACGAGATAAAGCCATGTTGACCCATCATGATTGCTCTGATGGAGGGCTGATCATGGGCGATCTGCTGCATGGCTAGACCGAGTTCAAAACCAGGACGCATCCATGGCACGTAGGCCATTTCTCCACCAAAAATTTCTTGCGTTAGTTGCTCACGGTTTGCGGATGCCGCGATGGCGATGATCGCATTCGGGTGCATGTGATCGACGTGTTTCCCCGGAAGAAAGCTGTGGAGTGTCGTGTCGATGGAAGATGCGCGAGGATTGAGATTGAAAGTGGTGTGGGAAAACATCGCCACCATTTCATCTTCCGCCTGTGACTTCAGCCCTTTGTCAGAACGGGCGGCGTAAATCGATTGAAGATTGAGGAGCTTCTCTTGATAGAGCGAAGAAAAATTCTCGCGCTTGCTTGTCCGGAGATCGCCGCCGGATCCTTTCACCCATAAAACTTCTACTGGATCAGAAGAAAGTGGATCAGCTTCAATGAGTTTCGCTGAGGTATTACCGCCGCCCGTGTTTGTGATGCGTTGATCGCTTCCAAGAAGATTCGAGCGATAAACAAGCCGGCCTACTGGATCCAGAGAGGCTGCGGTAGAATCATCCCATAGGTAATTGACATTTTGGTAGGGTTGAATAGGTATTTGGGCAGACATTTACAGAAGTATTGCTCCGAGCAGTTGACTTGGTCAAATAAAATTCCAGAAATATCCAATTAAACGAAGAAATTCAAAAATGGATGCTTCGTTTTTTGACCTAATGTTTAATACTGACCATTACTGTCTTGGCAATTTCGCATTCTATATCTCTAAATCTTTTAGAGGGGTATGTTTAAATGAAACGCGAAGCAATTGCCCACAGTAGTGATGCCACATAAAAACTTCATGAGATCCGAGACCACGCCTATTTGCGAGATTGCTACTTTCGCAAAAGCATGGCTGCGAGCCCCGCTCAAAGTTGGATCTGTATTTCCATCCGGAGCGGTGCTGGCCCGTGCGATTACCTCAGAAATCAGTGCGGCTACAGGGCCTGTTCTTGAACTGGGGCCTGGGACGGGAGTATTCACTCGTGCGCTGTTGGCAAGAGGCGTTGTGGCTGAAAACCTGACACTGTTAGAATTTGATCCAAAACTCGCAAGGTTGCTGTGCACGCATTTTCCGGGCGTGCGGATCGTTTCGGCCTGTGCGACGAAATTGGATAGCCTCGGCCTTTACGACGAAAGTTCGGTGGGTGCGATCGTCAGCGGGCTGCCATTGCTATCGATGCCTCATGGGATGATTTACCGAATCCTGGAGGGTGCTTTTTCCCAGTTGAGTGAAAACGGAGCGATCTACCAGTTTACCTACCGGCCTCTGTGCCCAGTTCCACGCAAGGTGATGAGGGAGCTAAATCTGCAGAGCGTTTGCACGAGTTTTTCGTTACGGAATTTACCACCAGCTTGGGTCTTTGCGATTCGTAAGAAAGATTCCTGAGACCTTAGAGTTTGAGGAAATTCTCCAACATCCGTTTCCCGTCCTGTGTGAGTATCGATTCGGGATGGAATTGCACACCGTGCACAGGATGCTCTCGATGCTGGAGACCCATGATTTCTCCTTCTTCTGTCCATGCGGTGATCTCCAAACAGGCCGGCAGGGTTTCACGTTTCACAATCAGAGAATGGTAACGGGTGGCCTCGAAGGGATCGGGCATGCCAGCAAACACACTCTGCCCATGATGATGAATCGGTGAGGTTTTGCCATGCATGAGCCTGTCCGCCCGCACGACATCGCCGCCATAGACTTGGCCAATTGATTGATGACCCAGGCAGACACCTAAGATAGGTGTGGTAGCGCCAAGTTCATGGATAAGCGCGCATGAAATACCCGCCTCATTCGGCGTGCATGGACCGGGAGAAATGCAGATTCGCTCGGGCTTCAATGCCTTCACTTGCTCCACGGTGAGTGCATCATTGCGAAATATTTGCATTTCCGCACCTAACTCACCAAAGTATTGGACGAGGTTATAGGTAAAAGAATCGTAGTTGTCTAGTATAAGAAGCATCGGGAAATTTCAGTTCAACTTTTTGGAGCCAATGTGCCAGCGAGCGCAAGCGCACTCAGCAAGGCCTTTGCTTTATTGACCGTCTCCACATACTCGTAGGTAGGATCGGAGTCAGCCACCACACCTGCACCAGATTGTATATAAGCTTTTCCACCTTTTAGTAAACACGTGCGCAGGGTGATGCATGAGTCATGGGAACCATCGAAGCCAAAGTAACCTACCGCTCCGGCATAGGCACAACGTTTGTTTTTTTCCAGCGAATTGATAATTTGCATCGCACGGATTTTCGGTGCGCCACTCACCGTGCCAGCAGGAAAAGTAGCCCGGAGCACATCATAAGCACTGTGTGACGGATCTAGCTCACCTGATACATTTGAGACGATGTGCATCACATGGCTGTAGCGCTCCACGATCATGAAATCGTCCACACTCACTTTGCCATGCTTGGAAATTCGACCCACGTCATTTCGCGCAAGATCCACTAACATCAAATGTTCAGCTCGTTCTTTGGGGTCTGCCATGAGGTCCGCTGCTAAAGCGTCGTCCTCCTCCGGTGATTTTCCACGTGGCCTTGTCCCTGCGATTGGGCGAATATCAATCCGCCCATTGATCGACCGGACATGCACTTCTGGCGAGCTACCGACGAGTGAGAAATCCCCTAACTCTAGGATGAACATATAGGGAGATGGATTGACGAGCCGCAGCGCACGATAGAGATCCACTGGATGCTGAGTGAAATCGATTTCAAAGCGCTGGCTGGGAACAAATTGAAAAATATCTCCTGCTGCGATGAGTTCCTTCCCGGCAAGCACCATCGCCTCATACTCGGCTTGGGTTGTATTGCTCCTTGCTTGGACAGGTTCGACAACCGACAGCCCGTTCAGCGCTGGCACATGTAAAGGACGGTTCAGAATTTCTACCATCGCAGAAATCTTATCTCGGGCCGCTTCGTATGCCCCTTCGAGCGTTACAAATTCATCAATGAAGGCATTCGCAATAACTTGCAGCCGTCGTAAACGGTGATCGAACACCAGCAAGGTATCCGCTAACAGAAACATAGCATCGGGAATCCCTAAAGTGTCAGGTGGCGGTGGCCCGAGACTTGGCTCGAATTGTCGCACAGCATCATAAGAAAGATAACCCACCATTCCCCCGGAAAACTGCGGAAGATCGCCATGGGTGATGGGATGAAAGTTTTCCATCTCTTCTTCCAACGCGGCCAACACATCAACTGTAGCCGTGAAAGTCCGCACCTTATCACCCTCACGGATCGTGATTTCCTTGCCACGAGCTTCGAAGACCAATTTTGCACCACTCCCTACGATCGACCATCGCCCACCCTTCTCGGAACTCTCTGCGCTTTCTAAGAGAAAAGAGTGACTATCATCCCGCAATTTGAGGTATGCGGACAGCGGAGTTTCGAAATCCGCAGCCAGTTGGGTATAAACAGGCACAACATTTCCTCGTTGCGCCAATTGCGCGAATGTTTCAAAGGACGGCTCTAAAGGAATAAAACTCACAACGGGGCGGAGCATGGCCAAGAATCTACGCAGGGCAAGCCCCGAGCAGCCACCGCGCACCGCAAATGCTGATTCACCCCGGAGATGCTGAGCTATGGCACGACTCTAGCACGGTAAAATCTCTTACCATCGCCCGCCCCATTCAGATGAGGGAAAATAGTGGATAAACCAGAAGCGGTGACCACATCGCCTACCGGCGACCATGAATTGCCTAAAAGCGATGTACTCGTTTCCAACTGATATTTCTTTTCAGAAACTGTCGCCACCGTGACATTCAAATCAGCAGTTATGAGTCGAATGGAGGTTATTTTAAGAACTGAAACGGCGGAAAGTGGGTTCGTGCCAGCCACGTCTTCCGCCGCATTGAGTTGCCCATCTCCATCATCATCTCCCAAAGGTGCTAACAACTTGACTGCAGTAGTCTGAGACAAAGGATTTGGGTTTCCACTATCAGACGCACTCGGTGATGTAGAGGAAACACCAGCCACATTCATCGCAGTGACTATGGCATAATAAATGCCACCTTCCGTTCCTGTGAAGGTAAATTGATTTGAGCCATTTGTGACATTGCCTGTTGAAATCAATTGATTTGCACTATCACGCACTTCGACAGTATAGGCAGTCACATTATCGTCGAAGCTACCATTCGGAATCCAACGAAA
>JAYULG010000372.1:0-8154 GCA_043763755.1 Akkermansiaceae bacterium
TTAGCCCTTGGAACGCCTGCCATCTTGATGTTGTGGTTTGGGGTGTTGTGAAAATCAACTGCGAGGCCGCAGGTGTTGGAAACGGGCGGAGTATGACCGCGAATGGAGGGGATTTCCAATGGCAGTTCATTTGCACGGCGGACAGATTCCACCGCTCCTTGTTGGGCGTGCCTGCTAAGGCGTGGGGGGTGTTAAATGTTCCTCGGGCGAGCCTAGTTTGGGGATTTATCTTGGAACTTATGGAGCAAACAAAGGTTTGTTTGGAGCAAAGTAAGGAACTTATGGCGCAAACAAAGGTTTGTTTAGGGCAAACAAAGGTTTGTTTAGAGCAAACTAAGGAACTTATGGGGCAAACAAAGGTTTGTTCGGAGCAAACAAAGGTTTGTTTAGGGCAAAGTAAGGAACTTATGGAGCAAACAAAGGTTTGTTTGGGCGGAAGAAATGGGGAGGAGCTGGCCTTTGAAGTTGCTGCGGACAGGGGATTTTCATTTTCATTTCATCGGCATGGCGGACAGATTCCGCCGCTCCTTATTGGGGTGGCGGGGGGATGGCGAAACAATCAGAAATCGCTATCGGGATGGAGCACGTGGTATTTGATGGCTTCTACGGCGACGGCGGCGGCGGTGCCGAAGATGGTTTCCACGCTGGCGGTGCGGGGGACTTGGGCGGCGGGGCGTGAGAGGCCGAGGATGAGCTGGCCGTAATTTTGGGCACCTGCTACGTGTTGGAGAAGCTTGAGCGAAATGTGCGCGGCATCAAGGTTTGGGAAAACCAAGACATCGGCAGTGGCGCGTGCCTCGGGGGCGGGAAGTTTCGTCTCAGCGGCGATGGGATCGAGAGCGACATCGGCTTGGATTTCTCCTTCCACGGTGACTTCGAGGAAGCGTCTGGAAATTTCCTCCTGGGCAAGGGCAGTGGCGGCAGCCATGCGACGGGCATCCGGCGTGGCGGCAGAGCCTTTGGTGGAGTGGCTCAACATGGCAACAAGCGGGCGGCGCCCGAGGAAGTGATGGGCGAGCTTCCCAGTCTCGATGGCGATGGTGGCAAGATCCGTGACATCCGGATTAGGAATGAGGCCACAGTCTGCGAGGAATAGGATGCCACTGCCACCAAGATGATGGAGGTGAGAGCCGGTGAGCATGGTAACACCGAAGATCTTTGCGATATCAGGCTGCGGCTTGATGGTCTGGATGAGCGCTCTGAAGTAGGAGGCAGGCAGTGCCTGATTGCCACCGACGATGGCATCTGCATGACCATACTGGACCATGAGGGCACCGAAATAATGCGGACGCGAGACGATCTCTGAGGCGGCTCCGATCTGCATGGTGCGGTAGCGGGCCATGTTTTCCACGCGCTTACAAAAGAGATCAAAGTCTGAGGCAGTAGGCGGGAAGATGGTGTGGATAAAATTCAGCGAGATGGAATGCTCGGCAGCGATGGCGCGGATTTTATCACGATCGCCAAGGAGAATGGGCGCAACGACTTCCTCTGCCACGAGCCGAGCGGCGGCCTGGATGACGCGTGGGTCCTCGCCCTCGGTGAAGACCACGCGCTTGGGATGGCGGCGGAGCTGATCTAGGAGATAGGTGGTGACGCTATTTGTAGAGTTTGACTCTAGTGGAAAATCGGTCATGGGTCGTGGGGTGCAAACACCGTCTGGGAAAGGTAGTATAGTTTCTCTGCGGGATTCAACCGGATTCATCTAGAATTGTAAAAGTGCCAGCAGATTACCACTCACACACGCCGCTCTGCCACCATGCGAGTGGGGAGCCGGAGGCCTATGTGGCGGCGGCGATTCTTGCGGGGCTGGCGGAGTTTGGCATCTCAGATCATGCGCCGTGCGAACAGGAAAAGTTTGATGATTGGCGGATGGCGGCATCAGATTTACCAGAGTATTTCCAATGGCTGGAACGCGCGAAAATCCATGCAGCAGGGCGCATCCCGATACGGGCGGGGCTGGAGTGTGAGTGGCTCAGTGGCTGTGAAGGATGGATCGCAGAGCTAGCAGGGCGCTATGAGTGGGATTATCTGATAGGGGCGGTGCATTACTTGGGTGATTGGGATTTTGACAATCCGAAATGGTTGGGGCGCTGGGCAGATGCAGACATGGAAAGCGTGTGGACTCACTATTGGAAAACTTACGAGGAGATGGTGGAGAGCGGCTTGTTTGACATTCTTGCGCACCCGGATTTGATCAAAAAATTCAAGCGCACGCCCGAGGGTGACTTGGATCGATTTTACGAACCCGTCATCGATGCGATAGCGGCATCCGGAGCAGTGATCGAGCTGAATACGGCTGGCTGGTATAAGCCGTGCGCAGAAGCCTACCCTGCCCCTCGGTTTCTTGAGCTGGCATGCTCTGCGGGGATCGGGCTGGTGATTTCCTCAGATGCGCATGCGCCGGGAGAAGTAGGCCGAGATTTCCCGAAAGCCATGGCGTTGGCGAAATGCGTGGGTTACCGCGAACTCACTTTGTTTGAGAAAAGAAAACGCCGCAGTGAAGTGCTGGAGTGAGCTGCGGGAAACTTTATTAGCCCACCGCCAATTAAGGTTTCACCACCACGGTGGCGTGTGCTAAGCCATTCTCGTGCGCGCGATTCGCTGGCTTCTCCCGTTTGGACTTCTCTCCTTTTTGCTAATCCAATGCTACCCGGTGGGGCCGGAATATCAGGGTGGGCAGAGAGCGCGCCCATCCAGCGCTCCTTCCAGTAGCGGCAGTGGTGGTGGCAGCACTCGTAGCTCAGGTGGTTCCTCATCTTCTGCGATGATGCGGGAGGTGAATCTCAAAGTGGACATGGTGCGCAAAGGGACTCATGGGCGGAGGGTGGTGCGCCCGATGTCGCCCCGCTACATCACCATTCACAGCACGCAGAACTACACTGCTGGTGCAGAGAAACATTCGCTCGCTCTGAAGAATGGTGCCTTACGCTCGCCCAAGACCCGGACGGGAAACCGGATTGGTTATTTGATTTGGCATTTCACGGTGGACGAAGGGATCGCTATTCAGCACATGCCTACCTCTGAGCAGGGTGAGCATGCGGACTTCGGCGGCCCGGGCAATCGACTGTCCATCGGCATCGAGATGTGTGAAAACCGGGGAAATAGCCGTGCTGCTACCTCGGATCGCACGGCGAAGCTCGCCGCTGTATTGATGAAGCGGCATAACATTCCTCTGCGCAACATCGTGCCGCACTACCACTGGCCGCGCCGGGGGAAAAAGCCGCCTAACAAGAATTGCCCGCATTTCCTGATGACGAATGGCCGCCCCGGAGCCAAGTGGAATGCCTTTCTGAGGCAGATCAATTATCACTATCGGCGGCTCAATTGATGATGGCATCGCCCATAGATCACGGAGGCCCCGGGAACAGTGAGGTCACTCTAGAGCCAGCGGTTTTCTATCAATGCCAGCGCTGCACCGCTTGCTGCAAATGGCCAGGGGATGTGAGAATCGAGGAAAATGAGATTGCTCGGATTGCAGAGTTTCTGGGTCTCCCAGAGCGAGATTTCCTCGATGGATACACGAGGCTGCGCTCGAACCGCCACGGCCTTTCGCTGACCGAGAAGGAGAATCACGAGTGCATCATGCTGGATGGAAACGCCTGCCGCATCCATCCGGTGAAACCTGCACAGTGCGTGGGATTTCCTAATAAATGGAATTTCCCGGGGTGGCGGCAGGTGTGTGAGGCGATACCGGTGGGAGTGCGCTAAAGGGTAGAGAATTTTGAGTGGCGGATAGATGGTCCTGAGATGAATGAAGGTGCTTTGCGGGTTCGTTTGCGGTGTTCTTCATCGAGAACTGCTTGGAATGAGCTTAGATGCCGGTCTTCGGCGAGGGCGCCAAAGACAACACGCGAGGGCGCGTGTGCTCCCCAAGATTTTACTGCGTGCTGGGAAGCCGCAGGTGATCGATCAAGCGCACATCGCCGTAGAAGACTGCTGTGGCTAAGATCGCTGGACGGGAAATTTCAGTAAGCGCTTGCAGGGTTTCCGCGTCCACTAGGGAAAGGTAATCGATGCGAGTGAGTGGCGAGGCTTCGATTTCCGCGCGGGCGGTTTGGAGGATTTGCACGGGGCTCTCGCTGCAAATGGCCATCTGCAACGCACGATGGATGCGTGGGGCATCGGCCCGCTGCGCGGCGGTGAGGCGGGAATTCCTGGAAGACATCGCGAGGCCATCATCCTCTCGCAGCGTAGGGCACTCGATGATTTCCACTGGCACATCCAAGTCTCTCACCATGCGGCGGATGATGGCGAGTTGTTGAAAATCTTTCGCCCCGAAGACAGCGGCATCGCACCGAGAGAGTAGAAACAGCTTGAGCACCACCGTGCATACTCCATCGAAATGACCGGGCCGTGTCGCGCCGCAAAGACCGATGGATAGCGCAGATTCTATCACAGTGATCGAACGATCCGCATGATACATGGATGCGATTTCAGGCGCGAAAACCACATCCACCCCTGCTGCCTCACACGCCGCAAGATCTGCCTCCAGCGGGCGCGGATAGGCTGCAAGATCTGCTGGCCGATCAAACTGGATGGGATTTACAAAGATTGAAACCACCACCATTCCCTCAGGCCCTGCGGTCTGGCGAGCCATACGAATCAATTCCGAATGCCCCGCGTGCAGTGCACCCATCGTAGGGACGAGAACTTTCCTGCCAGAGGATGGCCTCACGATCTCTCTCAATTCAGACCCAGTCGTAGCAACGATCATCGATAACGCTTAACCCCACAACAAACAAGCTCAAGGCCAAGTCCACACTACCGGGAAGCTGACGCGATAGAAGCGCCTGGGCCCAGTAACGGTAAGTGGCACGGATCGAGTAAAATTCACCTCCTCGGTGAAGCTCGTCGCCTCAGTCCATGGTGGTAGGAGATTGGCGCTCGTCTCTACGATTCCTTGGCGGTTCAGCGGGATGTTTGCTACTTGGATTTGGCCGCTCGCGCTGGAAAACGTAGCCGCCGTGACCTTAGGAGGTGAAATGAGCTGCTGGGAAAGATCCGCAATATACATCTGGAACTTGGCAGTGGGGTGTTGGTCATCCCAGAAGAGATAATTGGACCCCACGGCGTCATTTAATGCCGGCCTGCCTAGAGCTGCAATTGCATCCAGACCATCATGAATCAAGCCAAAACTGGATGGGTTTGTTCTAGCATTTTCAAACAGACTGAAAACATCTGGTTGGTAGATCACCATGTCTGGGTGATTAAGCATGAACGTGGCAACGAGACTCTTTAATTTAGTATTGAACTCGGTAGTGCGTTCCCCAGCAAATACTTTGTTTTGTTCATCGAAAAGGAATTGCGGGATGCGTGTAATGTTTGCCGCATTTGGCAGGATTAAAGTTCTCACCCCCTTGTTGTAGAGAGTGTTCAAGACAGTTTCATGCCTGGCGATACTGCCATCAATAAAACTTGTCCATGCGGGTATATTGGCAGCCGTATACGGCGGAGTTGTATCTTCAAAAATGTAGCCGACGAAGTCAGCATTTGCACACCATACAATGAAAAGAGATGTAGCAACATCAGGCGGCGCGACGAAACTGGTGGCGTTTGTAACTAGCGCGACCGTATTGTGGCTGTAATAAGAATTATTTCTGGTACTCACGTATGCAATTCCCTGCCATTTGCATAGCACTTCGATCCAAATTTCGCCATTGCAATACCTTAATCCATAGTAGTCTGGTCCTGCGGAAGGGTTTGAAGTCGTCGTCGATAGGCCGTCCCCAAATGCATAGATTGATGTGAATGATGCCTTTGCTCCTGTGAACAGGAACAGCGCGATGAGAATCGAGGTTATTCCAGATTGAATCTTGAGTTTGGAGAATTTCATGCGGGCAGGCTGGTTTCTAAATCGCCTTGACGCAAGCAATTTAGATGATTACGAAGATTCACTAAGAAATAACATCTGAAAAAATCAATTCTTCAATTACCTCCAAGTGCCTCTTCAAAAGATTACGTCTATAGGCGTTTACCTATTGCTGCAAACTTCTTCGTTTGCGAATGGATTCCGACTCGTAAGCCAAGATGCTCTTGCTGCATCGAGGGGCGAAGCATTTGCCGCGACGGCAGATAATCCTTCCGCCATCCACTACAATCCGGCAGGGATCAGCCAACTCGATGGGCACCAAGCGAGATTCGGATTTTATGGTCTCTACTTTGATCCCACATTCACCGCTCCAGAAAGTGGTAAGAATGCCGGAGAATCTTATGAAATTGAAAACAAACATGCCCTAGCACCTCAGCTTTACTATACTTATGAGGTGCCCGAAAGCCTCGTCACATTGGGCCTTGGAATCTATGCACCGCATGGAGCATCAGTAACGTGGCCCCAAGATACTGGTTTCCGTTCAGTCGCAACGGAGGGTGAGCTCACCTACCTTCGAGTCAATCCTGTGGTGTCCATGGAGCTTGCACCAGGCTTATCGATTGGGGCGGGAGTGATGATCGATAGGGCTGAGATTGCGCTAGCACAGGGATTGCGTGATACGAATGTCAGACCTAATTCCTTCCGTTTTGAAGGGGATGACTTAACGATTGGATATAACTTGGGATTACTTTGGAAGATTAATGAACAATTCACTTTTGGGGCAACCTATCGTAGTAAAATGATCATGAATTTTGAGGGTGAATCACAAATCGAAAGACGTCCTTTGATTGTGCCCACCGATGTCCCAGCCACCACGGAACTTGAGTTTCCCTATACCGCAGTTTTTGGGCTTTCTTATCGCCCTACAGAGCGTTGGAATATTGAGGTAAATGCGGATTATTCCAACTGGAGCACGATCAGTGAGACTGAGATTAAACACCAAGAAAAGCCACCATTCCCGGTCAAGAGAGATGTGCCTGTGAGGTTAGGTTGGAAGAATAGCTGGATTCTCAAATTTGGTGCGACCCATTACTTTGATGAAGGGTGGTATGCGAGCGGCGGCTACCTCTTTAATGAAAACTCGGTGCCATCCGATTATTATAGCCCGACAGTGGCAGACTTGGATCGGCATTTTCTCACTCTGGGTATCGGCAGGAAATGGTCCCGCTATACGGTGGATTTCGCCTATCAATTCGGCTATGGCTTTGATAGAGAAGTGACAGACAGCACGCCCGGATCTTCTCCTGCTCAATTTGCAGGCCAGAATGCAGATGGCACTTATGACTTCCTGAGTCACGGAGTTCTACTATCGTTCGGGGTGAAGTTTTAATACTAAAAACCCCACACTTTTACCAACGCAGATTTGCTCGTGGTATGCATCCTTCACTAGGTCAACCACGCTAGTTAATATCATAGATCCCAAGAAGAAGAATCGTGCGGAGAGATCAGATTAGAGTTCTTGGCTAGAATTTTTCAATAGAACATCGATTTCCGAGATTTTTCAGATGAAGGCCGTTGCTAACACCCACAAAGATTTACGCTGGTATTGTGAAAGGCTCTCGCCCTAGCTCGGCGGGTGCGAGATGAAGCGAATCCTGGGGCCACGAAGCGAGTATTCGCCTGCGCTTGGATTGTATTTTTTTTCCATGGGATGTCGCCTGGCTTCTGGATGCCAGCCATCACGAATGTGCTCAAGGCTGAGGGGTTGAGCGGATGGGTGGCGCTTGTCTTTCTGGTGCCACCGCTGGGCTCGATCATCTCGCCCCTCCTCGGCGGGGCGCTGGCAGACCAGAGGATTTCCGCGAACCGCCTGTATTTTTTCACTTCCATCTTGGGAGTGGGATTTTTGTTTGCTGCATTTTGGTGCCTGAATCACGGGATGCACCCGTGGTGGTTCATCGGCTTTCTGGGGATTTACACGCTTGTCTCTGGTCCCTCATGGGGACTGCTGACCACGGTGAGTCTCGCGCATCTTCCGAAACGCGAAAAACAATTTCCGCTGGTGCGGCTGGGTGCCACCACTGGCTGGGTCTTGGCGGGATTAATGACGAGCTACCTGCTGCGTGCAGACATCAGCCCGAAGGTGGGCTATGCAGCGGCGGCGGCACGGCTGATGGGCACCTTTGTGTCATGGTTCTTGCCGCATACGCCGCCGCTAGGTATGGCGAAGTCATGGCGCAGCCGCCTAGGCATGGATGGCTTCGCGCTGATGAAGCAGCGGGACTATGCAGTATTCTTCGGGGTGACCACGCTTTTTTCCATCCCTCTTGTAGCATTCTATATGT
>JAYULG010000373.1:0-8140 GCA_043763755.1 Akkermansiaceae bacterium
TATCGTGGAAGTCATGACTCCCCTACCATGCAAAATCGGGACATCATGTCTAGCCAAAAAGCTGAAATCTCGCAGTGGTGGGAATCAAATGTCTTCCTGTCAATCGCCCTGCAAGTAACCCAGCTCGACCTGTTCTGATCTTGACGAAAAACCATAAAGCTGGCATTCTGTTTTTATGAAAACCACACTCGATCTGCCCGATCCGCTGATGCGCCGGGTGAAAATCCGCGCTGCTTCCGAAGGACGCAAGCTTAAGGAAATCATCTCGGATCTGCTTGAAAAAGGCTTGGACGCGCCTCCGGTCGTAACGCTGCCGGAAGGAGAACTGCCTTATTATCGACATCCAAAAACTGGCTTTCTGGTGTCCCGTTTACTGAACACTCCCGGATTCGTGCCTCCCACACCGGAGGAATCCCAAGCCATGATTGAACGTGCCAACGAGGAGGAGGATCTGAGCCGTGCCGGGCTACTTCGTTGATACCAATGTCTGGATTGCCTCGAATTTTGAAGGCCATCCGCACAACAGCCACGCCATTGCTTTCCTCGACGGTTGCACGGCGGACAATCCTGTTTTCTTCTCACGTGCGGTGGAAAATTCGACGCTCCGCCTGCTGAGCAATCCATCACTGTGTCGCGGCTATGGCTCTCTGCCCCTGACAAATCAGCAAGCGGTGACAATCCTCACCGACTGGCGATCCCAAGACCGCGTCCGCTGCCTCGATGCCGAACCCAAAGGCACCCGCGAATTGTGGCTCGAACTCGCCGCCATCCCCTCCGCTTCGCCTAAGGTCTGGATGGATTCCTACCTCGCCGCCTTCGCCATCCGCGCCGGTCTTCCTTTTGCGACCCTGGATGCCGACTCCCGCCGATTTGAAGCCGCCGGTCTCGATCTCCTTCTCCTTTCAAGGAGAGGCGATACATGATCGCCTTCTTCATCATCCACAACGGCGAACACGTTTCGCCTTTCCTTCTTCATTGATCCCCATGCAGGAACCACCATCCAGCCCCTATCCCGAACTAAAATTCTTCGACGAATTCGCCGAGGTCGGCACCCTCCACAATCGTCTTCCCCACTGGCGGCAAAACCGCGCCTCCTACTTTATCACCTTCCGCCTCAACGACTCCCTTCCAGCCAACCTTCTCGCCACTTGGCGCAATGAGCGGGAAACATGGCTGCAACTTCACTCGCAACCTTGGTCCTCCGAAATCGAGGCAAAATACCACAAACGGTTCTCGACGCAGATCGACCGCTGGATGGATGAAGGACACGGCTCCTGTTGGCTTGCCCAGCCCGAAAACGCCGTTCGATTGGCAACTTCCCTCCATCACGACGACGCAACAAAATACCTGATCCATTCGCGGGTCATCATGCCCAATCATGTGCATGTCCTCATGTCCCCTGCCGCAGGCGAGTCTCTTTCGCAAATCATTGCAGGCTGGAAACGCTTCAGTGCCACACGGATTAACAAGGCAATGGGGTCCTCGGGCACTTTCTGGCAGAAGGACTACTTTGACCGCCTGATTCGCGACTGGCAGCACTTCGTCAACGTCGCCCGTTATATTCGAAGAAATCCAGAAAAGGCCAAGTTAGCGAGCGACCACTACTCCCTCCATGAAGCGCCGTGGATCCACCGCTTGCTCTCCTAACAAGGAGAGGCGATGCACGATCGCCTTCTTCATTCTTACAACCATCAACATCGGCGAACACGTTTCGCCCCTCCTTGATTCATGCCCGCCCCTCAAAAAAAATCTCTGCTCGAAGTTCAGTTTCCCATCGGCCAACTGTCGCTGGAGAGTTATCTGGAGCGGGATGCCCGGAAGGAGAAAATCCTTTGCGCGAGAGTCGGCTTACGAACGCACGCTTTTGACCTCAGGAGTATGCCTATCCGTCCTTCAATTTTAGTCCTTCAATTTTTTCGAAAACGTGATTAAGAGGATCAAGGATGCTTACTACCTCGCAGCTACGCCGAGCTGCTCGGCAAAAAACTCAGTGCCCGGTTGATACTCAGGATGCTGATGGTGTATCAGGCTATTCGCGGGAGTGTTTGCTACGTTGGACGAGTTTTTTGACGGACTTGTCGAAGTCTGAATCGAGCTTCTGGGTGCAGTTGAATTTTTCGTATTCTGCAATCGCTTTAGCTTCGGCAGTGGTGCGTTTCATCGAACCGAAGTTTTCTAAGACTTAGTATTCGTTGAAGGTGAGAAATTTATTCACGCTCTCGGCAAAGGCCTCCATGGTGAAGGCTTGGCGGCGCTCAATGATGCCCTCGATGTAATCAAAAAAGGCGGAAACAGTGCGCTCGAGTTTTTTGGATTTCCGCTTCGCCGAGGTAGTTTTTTCCTACAAGGGCATCAGATTTCAACACTCGACCATCAGGCGCGTTTTTGAAGGTCTTTAAGCCCATGTGCGGGAGTGAGGCATCGGCGGATAGATGAATGATTTCTGCGGTCGCCTTCGATTTGAACTGTTGCAATTTTTGCAACAGTTGCCACTCGCTCCAGTTCACCACTTTCAAACATGTTTTTGAGGTCGCGGCTGACAGTGGACTTGTCCACCCCGAAGAGGCCTGCCATGCGATTGATCGTCAGCCAGACGGTTTCTTCGCCGAGCAGGATTTCCACTTTTACGGTGCCGCTATCCGTGGAATAGAGGAGAAACTCGCTGGTTTCGTCACGAATCGTCAATTTGTCTTTCTCGGGAGGCATGGGCAGGTGGCGAGGCTATTCAGGTTTGAGCAGCGGGTAAAGGCGGCGGGTGACCGTTTCGCCACGGTTATGCCAACTGCAGCCGTCTTTCCGGCGATCCGGCAGAGTGTCCTTGTCATCGCAGATGGCCGCCACGAGAGCCAGTGTCGCATTCCCTAAAGCCAATGCTTCGTCGATCTCGTTAAAGTGACCGGCAATTTCCTTGAAGTGACAACCGATCGCGTTGCGGACCTGTAAGCGGGAAAAGATATCGTCGATGAGCGGTTCCAGTTCGAAGGGTTTTGTAATGTTCCCAAGCTCATCAAGGTGCTCAGTGCGCAAAGCAGGAAGAAGCTTCTTTGCCCCTTTCAGTCCGCTTTTGTAGTGATCGAGGGTCCAGCGTTGCTCGGCACCGGGATTTCGAGGAAGACTGCATTGATAGATGCCGGTGAGAAAGTCGAAGATGTTTTCGAGAATCAACCCAGCCGTATTGGCGATTGCCGAAGCGTGTTCGGCTTCCTTGACGCATCGGCGGAGAAATTTCGCCTCAGAATTCGGGCCATTCTGGAGTGAGAGTCCACGCTCCAAAGTCCAGCGACCGAGTTCTAGAAACTCGACATTCTTCTGGGTCAGGATTCCCCAGCGGAATTTGAAGCGCAGCGGCTGATAGTGGCTACTGATGATGACATGATGGAAGTGGGATGCTTCATCCAGAAGGAGTTCATAGAGTCGCTCCATGTGCGCTTCATCCACGGAGGCAATGGCATCGTCGAGGAAGAGGATCGTCTTTTCTGGGCTTTCGCGTTTTTCTAAGGCGAGGAAAAGACAGAGGCCGAGAGTATCAAGGTGTGATTCTGATAGGTAGGCGACTGGGCTGGCATCCTCTTGGCCAAAGAGAGTGCCGTCGAACTGCGCGGAGGATTTCTTGGAAGGGTGGAGATAGAGTCGAATGGTTTCAATTTCCTCCCCTTTGTGAATGGTTCTGTAAAGTGTGGCAAAATCTTCAGAGATCGCAGCGAGCGTTTCATTGGCATGACGGATGCGCTCGTCATGCAGGACTTTTTTGATTGCCTCAGCTCTCTTGATGGTAAATTCGATCCGCTTGGCGTCTAGGGTGGCGGCTTGGATGCGTTTAATGGCTTGGCGGATTTCGGTCCGCAAGTTGCAGCGGATCTGAAGAGCGGCGTGTTCTTTCTCAACGGTCTCGGACAGTGGCTTTAGCTGCGGAGCTTCGGCTTTGAGTTTCTCGAACCACTCTTCGGTGAGAGATTCAGATGTCTCAACGGATAGAATGGCGGGAACGAGCGCGGGGAGTCGCCACTGCTCAGTTTCGATTGCGGCTTGGTGAACATTCCTGAGTCGAGAAATGATCGAAAAGAAAGAATTTTGGATCGTTTTTTGAGATGTTAGCGCCGTTTGCAGCGCGTCTTTTGCATTCTTGGTTTTTAGGCTCTGGTCCTTGATTGCGCCGAGAGTTTCTAGCTTCTGATCGACTTTTTGAACAAGGCATTGGTGATCGATTTTTGTATCGCAGACAGGGCAGGTGTCCGCGTCGCTTACTTTGAAATAACTCTGTGCTTGCTGGAGCGTTTCAAAGGCCTTGGCGAGGCCGTCGCTGTGATCGGCGATGAGTTTTGTAAGGGCGCCATTTTCCTTTTCGGCGGACTCGTTGGCTTTTGTGATAGCCGGATAACTTTCAGCTAGCGGTTTAAAATCATCACGCAGCCGTTTGATCTCTTGGTTGAGGTCTTGAAGGATTCGGAAATTCTCAGCGATGGTTTCTTCACTCTCACTGAGGATATCCTTCTGCCACTCACCTTGCCGCTCGCCGTGTTTCGTTTTGTCAGCGTGTTTGGAAAACAGGTCCACGAGGATCTCGCGGGCTTGCGTGATGAGTTTTGACTGACTTTCTAGGTTCCGTTTTTCAGTTAGAATGAGTTCGTTGAGAGCAGTTTCTTCCCGCTCTAGTATTGGGATGGAGACAAAATCTTGTATCCTCTTGAAGCGTTCGGATGGCGTATCTTCGACAAGGCGGGTGATGTTTTTGCGGCTTAAGACTTTGATTTGATGTTCAAGTTCGCCTTCGTGGTGGACATTTGCACCGAATAGTTTTGCCGTGCGAGTGCTGTTCTTAAGTGTCAGGGAGACGCAGAGATCGGTCTTTTTGCGGCGAGCATTGACGAGCTGGCCAAGGCGTGTTTTCCCATCGAGAGATTTCTCTTTCAATGACCCGGAAGTGCCGTCGATGACGAACTCGAAGGCATCCGATATCGTCGTTTTGCCACTGCCGTTTTCACCATAAAGCACTGTGAGATTTTGCTTCGTATCAAATTCAACGGTGAATAAGCCGTTGACACCGCGGAAGGCTTCAAGACTCAGCTTCATCGCGGCCTCCTTGCTCAGATTCAAATTGCTTAGATAGAACGAGGTTCCAGTTCACGGTCTGCTCTTTTTCAAGAAACTGCACGACTTCAGTTGCTGCTGATTCTACGAGCAGGGATTTGGAAGTAAGAGCAATAAAAATGCGTTCAACGGATGATGTGGGGAGTTTCATGCAGTGTTATTGGGGTTTCCCGCGAATGGTGAATAGCTCTTCCTGAGAGGATTCCGATTTGAGCTTTCCCTTGATGCGCTGAATGAAGCGCCCGCGATTGCTGTCGATTTCATCCTGCGCATCGAAGAGCGATCTGTGGCGCTCTTTGCGGTGGGACTCAAGGACTTTGATTTGCTTTTGCCCCTGAAGTTTTTCTTCCAACGTGAGGGCTGCGGAAGCCGCGCGACGGGCTTCCTTGATCTAGCGGTCGATGTCCTTGATTTCGCGTTCGAGACCGACTTTCGAATCATTTGCCCAGTTATCGAGTTTTGTAGCTCCCACTTCAAAGAACCGGGCATTTCTCTCTGAGATACTGCGACCGATCCTAGCCTGCTGCTTGCGAGTGAAGTCTTCAATCGTCTGCGGGGCGGACTGGTTCAGTTCACGAACGTGACTTCCGCGCAACGACAAGAGGCTGCGGGCGGTATGTTCGTCGAGGGTTTTTCCGGATTCCGTATGAGTGGCAAGAATGAGATAGTCCTCGGTTTGATCGAGGGAATCGACAGTAAATCGGGATGAGGTGAGCCAACCGGATTGACCGAGAATGGCTTTGGAGTCCCCGTGACGGATCTTGAACTTTTCACGAACCTCGTCATCGAAGTGTTCGAGAAGTTTCTTGCGGGTGGTGGTCATGGCTTCGTTGATCTCGAAGCTGAGTTCAAGTTGCAGCGTATCGAAAGCCCCCTTAATTTGCGCGGGTTCACGGCAATCCTGATAGATCGTAGCGATGCGATTCTCGAAATCGACGCCGGAAACGATGGCACCGCGCACTTCGTCACTCGCACCGAATACACCCTCGAAGAGGTTAAACTTTTCTGCGTGGAGTTGGTAAACCCTTCGATCGACGGCGTTCTTGTTGTTGAGGAAATTGACCACACCCACATCGTGCTTCTGCCTGTAGCGGTGGCACCGTCCGATCCGCTGTTCGACGCGCTGAGGGTTGCAGGGAAGGTCGTAATTAATAAAGAGGGAACAAAACTGGAGGTTGATGCCCTCGGCTCCGGCCTCGGTGGCAATCATGATACGTCCCTCATCGCGGAAGTAGTCGACGAGCGCGGAGCGCATGTCAGCGGTGCGGGAGCCTATGAGGCGGTCGCTTCCCTCGTGGCGGGCTTTCCACGTCTCGTAAATCTCTTTCGAGCGCTCGTCGGTGTTGCTGCCATTGAAAAGGACGATACCTTCGTTCCACTGGCTAACTGAGAGGAGGCTCAAAAGGTAGTCTTGGGTGCGACGGGATTCCGTGAAAATGATGGCTTTTTCGGCGGCTTTGAGGCCAGAGACCTTATCGAAGCCGACCTTGAGAGCACGAAGGAGAGCTTGCCCCTTTGCGTTGTTGGTAATGGATACGGCGAGGTCTGCAAACCCGGTGAGGTCTGCGATCTTGGCCGCGAGTGCGCTCCGGTCAGCCTCCGAGAGTGATTCGGGCAGCTCGTCTTCGGACGACTCCTCAGCCGTCTCATCGAGAACATCGTAGTCCTCGTCCAGTTCATCCACGAGCGAAAGTCGTTCCTGCTCGGCGAGGTTTCGACTGAGGTGGCGTGCGATGGTTTGCGGTGCTCCGGCGATGGCGGAAGGTCGAGGAAGCTAGGAGCTTCCGCAAGACCAGCGTCTTGAGTGTGCGCTGGGCGGGAGGAAGGGCAAAAAGGTTATCGCGGCTGAGGTAGTCTGAGACGAGGTGATAGAGATGGTCCCCGCAAGCATGTTCGTCGATAAAACAGACGAGTTCGTAAAGTTCTAGGAAGGAATTCTGGAAAGGCATCGCCGTAAGCAGCACCTTGGGTCGGCCTTCCAGAGCCTTCTTCAGCGTGTTTGCGATGACATTAGGGGACTTGTAAACGTTTCGAAGGCGGTGAGCTTCGTCGATTACAACGATGTCCCAAGGAGTTGTGGCCGCGTCTTCGACTTTATTCCGTGCAAAGTGGTAAGAACAGATGACGAGACTCGGTTCCTACGGCTGGAAGGGATTGGAGTTACCCTCCTTGGCGGCCTGATTGTAGGAGTGGGCTTCGAGAATCGTGGCCGGAAGGAAGAATTTCTCGACAAGCTCCTGATGCAACTGTTTGCGAAGGTTCGAGGGTGTGATGATCAGGATACGGCGCTTTTTTTCAGCCCAGCGCTGAGAGAGGAGGATGCCTACCTCAATGGTTTTTCCGAGACCGACCTCGTCGGCATGCAGTGCGCCGCTTGAAAAGGGTGATTCGAAGACAAAAAAGGCGGCATCGACCAGATGAGGATTGAGGTCCACCTGAGCACCAGCGTCCGCTGCTGCCAATTTGCCGATACTGTCCGAAGACCAGCGGCGAGTAGGCTCGTAGGCAAGGCATTTGGCTTGGTGGTGCGTTAAAGACATCAAACCTCACCTCCAGAATATTGGGACTGAATTAGCCCAATAAAAATGATCAACAATGGCACGGAGAAAAATTGCTCCTCCTCTAAATTGGATGAGACGCAAACCACTTAGCGGCTTCCGCTTCTGGAAAGGGGGGCTTGTGATTCCGCCGAGCAATCCCCGGACTATTTCCGGCCAACTCAGCTACCCAGTCTCGGGAGACTCCTAGGGCAAGAATCGAGCTGATCCACGTTTGTCGGAGTCTACCCTTCGGCCAGCCTGTGATGAACTTAGCCTCTCTCAATTCTGGACTGATAAGTCGCTGGCACTTCTGTAACGTTACCGCGCTTCAGTCGCCCCTTGTATCTCCTTTGTTGGTTTTTTTGCACCCGCCTTGGTTTTCCTGTCCTTGACCTGTCGGGTCATTGCAGGCGGACTCCATGTCACTCTCCATGGCTTCCCAGGAGCCGACGGCGAGTAAAGTTTCACAGAGCCGATTTCCGGCTCGAAGGGAGTGGGCAGAGGATGGCAAA
>JAYULG010000374.1:0-8092 GCA_043763755.1 Akkermansiaceae bacterium
ATTTTCTTTCATTTCCTCGATCACCCGTGGGTAATCCGCAGGATCCACTATGACGGTGACGCTGACGTGATTTTTCGCCGCGCTCCGCAGCATGGATGGGCCACCTATATCAATCTTCTCGATGGCATCCTCGAGCGTGACATCTGGATTGGCCACCGTTTCCTCAAATGGATAAAGGTTCACCACGACGAGATCGATGGCTGGAATGTCATTCGCCTTTGCTTGGGCGACATGCTCTTGATCATCGCGGCGGTGGAGTAGGCCTCCGTGGACCTTGGGGTGCAGAGTTTTCAGGCGACCATCAAACAGCTCTGGCGCACCCGTAAATTCTGAAACATCAATGACGGGTAAGCCTGCCTCCCGTAGCGCCTTGGAAGTGCCACCTGTGGAAAGCAGCTCCACTCCTAATTCGTGAAGTTCTTTAGCAAATGCAGCGAGGCCCGTTTTATCGGAAACGGAGAGGAGCGCGCGAGTGATTGGCATAGGATTAGTGTGACTCAGAAATCATGGTGCGAGCCGCCCGAATGGCGGCTGGCGGCCATCCCGTAACGAACCGACCGCTGCCCGGCAAGTCCAATACCGAGACCACTCCATCCAATAAAACCAACTGCCATCTCCAGAATCGCGAAAATTTCACTGCTGCAATAAAAATTCTGCTGCGTTTTATGGGCCAAACCGACATGCTCCGCGTGATGCTTCGTCCGTCCGCTTTTTTCCTATGCTTCACGCTGCTTTGTTCCTGCCAAAAGGAATCGCAAGTGGACAAGGCGACGCGAGAGGGGATTCTACTCGTGGGAAATTCTAATGAGCCGAAGGGCCTGGACCCACACATCGTGTCTGGCGTATTGGAGGCTAATATCTTGCGAGCATTGTTCGAGGGACTGGTGACGAACGACTCGCAAAGCGATACAGCGACTCCGCCCGGCGCGGCACTGGAAGTCACGCCGGATGCCAATGCCACGGTCTGGACTGCCAAGCTGCGGCCCGATGGGAAATGGTCTGATGGGATGCCCATCACAGCATGGGATTATGCATTTTCCTATCAACGGATGCTCACCCCTGAGCTGGGTGCGAAGTATTCAGAAATGCTCTACTTTCTCAAAGGGGCTGAGGATTTTAATAGAGGTATAACTAAAGATTTCTCTACCGTGGGCGTGGACGTGGTGGATGATATAACTTTGCGTCTCACTCTGCGTGGACCCACACCGTATTTTCGCCAGATTTTAAAACATTTCACATGGACAGCCGTGCCTCGCCACATCGTCCTCAAGCATGGTAAAATTGGCCAACGCGGGAATCCATGGACACGCCCTGAAAACATCGTGGGAAATGGCCCTTATCAAATGAAATCTTGGCGCCGCAATGATCACATCGAAGTCGAACGAAACCCCTATTACTGGGATGCGAAAAACGTCACTCTCAATGGCATCCGTTTCCTGCCAATCACCAATCTTTACACCGAGGGCCGCATGTTCCGGGATGGGCAACTCCATACCACCTATGGCGCCACCCCAGAGGTGGTGGATTTGATGAAAAAGGAGCACCCAGAACAACTCCGCCAAGAGCCATATGTGGGCACCTTTTTCTATCGGTGCAATACGACGCGCCCTTATCTAGCAGATCCACGGGTCCGACAAGCGCTCAGTTATGCATTGGATCGTGAGGCGCTTTGCAACAATGTTTTCCGTGGGTTCACCCCGGCTTCTGCGATGACACCTGCGATGGGTGGTTACGAGCCGCCCCAGCTTGCGCGCTACGATCCTGAAAAAGCCCGCCAACTGCTCGCGGAAGCAGGTTTTCCAAACGGCAAGGGCCTTCCGCGATTAAAAATTCTCATTGCCAGCCGCGAGACTGCCGCCACCCTTGCGCAAGCCATCCAAGCGATGTGGCGTGACACACTTGGGGTAGAGGTGGAAATCGAAAACAAAGAATGGAATGCATACATCATTGCCATGCAAGAGTTAGACTATGATATAGCATCCGCTGCATGGATCGGCGATTACCTTGATCCGCTCACATTTTTGGAAATGTGGATGCCCGGTAATGGTAATAATAACACTGGCTGGGATAATCAGGTATTTGCCTCTCTTTTAAAGCAATCATTCCAAGATGCAGATAGCAGTCATCGTTTTAGACTTCTCTACCAGGCCGAAACTATACTTTTAGAAGAAGCGCCCGTCTTGGTGATCGCAGGTTATGCGCGTAACTATTTGATGCACCCCTCCGTCCAAGGTTGGCATCCGCTGCTGTTGGCAAATAATCCTTACCAGTATCTTCGCCTCGTGGCGGGGCGTTGATCGCACATCTGCCATGATTCGCCTCATCTTCAGTCGCATCGGACAAGGGATCGTCACCTTGTTTGTCCTTGTCACGCTCACGTTTTTCCTCGTCCGCGCCATGCCGGGCAGCCCCTACACCGAGGAGAAGGCCATCCCTGCCCATGTGTTAGAAAAAATGAAGGCCTACACAGGCTTGGATCAACCGCTGCCTGTCCAGTATTTCCGCTATATTGAAAATCTCCTCGTCCGCCAAGACCTCGGTGATTTGATCAAACGCGATGGTGTGAAAGTTTCTGAAATCATCCGGGAGTCGTTCCCAGTATCTTTGGCGCTCGGTGTTTTTTCCATAGGCATAGCCCTCATCGTGGGGATTCCGGCGGGAGTGATCGCAGCAGTTAGAAAAAATACGGCGGTCGATTTTTCCTGCCTCGCTGCTGCCATGGTCGGGATTTGTTTACCTAGCTTTGTGATCGGGCCGCTGCTTGCGGTGGGCGCTGGGCTGAGCCTTGATTCACTCAATGTCGCGGGTTGGTCATCGCCCGGAGATTGGATTTTACCAGCGATTACCCTAGGCCTCATCAATGCCGCCTACCTCGCGCGGCTCGCCCGCGGCGGCATGCTGGATGTGCTCAATCAGGACTATATCCGGACCGCTCGCGCCAAGGGTGTTTCGGAATCCCGCATCGTAGTCTGTCATGCGCTGCGCGGTGGGCTAATCCCGGCGGTGGCTTTTATCGGGCCTGCTTTTGCTGGGATGATTTCTGGCTCATTCGTCATTGAAACAATTTTCCAAATTCCGGGCATGGGCCAGCACTTCGTGAATGCGGCTACCGACCGAGAGTTTTTCCTCATTCAGGGACTCGTCCTTTTTTACGGATTTCTCATCGTGGGGGCAAACCTACTTGCAGACCTTGCCCAGATCGCTCTCAACCCGCGCTTAAGGAAAGCTTGAAATCACCATGGAAAAAGGCACTTCACTTTTGAAAGACGCGTGGCACAGGTTAGCGCAAAACCGCGCTGCCATTTTCAGCCTCCTTGTTTTGATCCTGATTTTGTTGCTCTGCTTCATTGGCCCTCTTTTGCCCATTGTGCAAAGCCCGACGCTTATTGATCTTGCGAATTCATCTGCCGCACCATCGGCTGCCCATTGGTTTGGGACGGATCAACTCGGGCGCGATCTTTTTTCTCGGGTGCTTTACGGCGGGCAGGTCTCGTTGTTAGTCGGCATCGTTGCCACTGCCGTGGCAGTCATCATCGGCGTAATTTATGGTGCTACCGCCGGCTATGCGGGCGGCAAAACCGATGATCTGATGATGCGCTTTGTGGATATTCTGTTTGCGTTGCCGTTTTTGGTTTTAGTCATTTTGTTCGCCTTGGTCGTGGATCGGCCCGCCGCAGAATTCACCAACTGGGTGATCCTAAAAACGGGCTTTGAGCGGGATCGCGTGGCCCCCATCACCACGCTCATTCCGTTGTTCATTGCCATCGGGGCGATTGGATGGCTCACGATTGCGCGCATTGTCCGAGCGCAAGTGATGGCCGTGAAAAAACAAGATTTTGTGGAGGCAGCCGTCTCGCTGGGCCTGAGCCGCAGCCGCATCCTCTTCCGCCACATACTTCCTAACGTCATCGGACCCATCATCATTTACACCACTCTCGCAGTGCCGGGTATTATGCTGTTAGAAAGTGTGCTGTCCTTCCTTGGTCTGGGCGTGAAACCTCCAAATAGCTCATGGGGCATCCTCATCAAGGAAGGGGCTGATCGCATGGAAATCAATTGGCTCCTGCTTTTTTTCCCTTCGCTATTTTTTGCGAGTACGCTCTTTGCTCTCAACTTCCTCGGTGATGGCCTGCGCGATGCGCTCGACCCGAAATCTGCCAAAGACTGATCCCCACCTTTTCGTCCTTGACCACTGGCGGACAAAATTTTTTTACTCACAGCGATAAATCACTGAGCCTTTTGCCGTTTATGTGATTTCTTCCAGTCTCTCAAATCTGGAATACAGAACCCTATATCATGCAACCATCATCCCGCCGTAGTTTTATAAAAACCTCCGCCGCCATCGCCGGAGCCACCGCCGCTCCCAATCTCCTGCTTGGTCAGAATAACGCCTCGAAGCAGCTCAACGTAGCCGCTGTCGGCTGCGGTGGGAAAGGCAGCAGCGATATCTCAGAAATCGCCGATGGAAATCGCATTGCTTTCTTGTGCGACATCGATAGCAACATGATCAAGGCGGCTTTGGAAAAATATCCAGATGCCAAGGTGTTCTCGGATTACCGCGAAATGTTTGCCCAAGTTGGGGATCAGATCGATGTTGTCACCGTCTCCACGCCAGACCACATGCACTTCCCCATCGCCATGGAAGCGATCCGTCTTGGTAAGCCAGTGATGGTCCAAAAGCCACTTTGCAACAATCTGTGGGAAACTCGGACCCTGGCAAACTACGCGAAGGAAAAAGGCGTGCATACCGTCATGGGCAATCAGGGAGCCACCATGGCTGGCACACGCATCGTGCGGGAATGGATCGAGGCTGGCCTCATCGGCGATGTGAAAGAAGTCCACTATTGGACGAACCGCCCGATTTGGCCACAAGGCCCCGGTCTCAGCTTCCCTGCCGAGCCAGTGCCCGCCACAATCAATTGGGATGTTTGGCAAGGTACTTGCGCAACTGAGCGCCCGTATAACTCGGCGATCCACCCCTTTAAATGGCGCGGCTTCTGGGACTACGGCTGCGGTGCGCTGGGAGACATCGGCTGTCACAGCATGAATTCCGCTCTCTATGCCCTCGATCTCAAAGGTGACTTCACCGTCGAGGCGAGCAAAGTGGGCGAATTCGATGAAAACATGGCTCCGAAGCGCTCAACGATCGTCTATGATTTCCCTGCAAAAGGAAAACGTGCTGCCGTCAAAATCATCTGGCAAGACGGAGTGGATGATCCGAATACGGACAAAGATTTCGTTCGCCCGCCTGGCATTCCAGCAGATCTCAAGCTCGATCAAGGGTTTGGCCAAGTCTTCGTCGGCACTGAGGGAGTCATTTTCATCAATGATGCTTATTGTGGAGTCACTCCGGAATTGTTTCCTCCGTCACTCATGGAAAAAGCAAGGACCATCAAGGCGGTTTACCCCCGCGTCAAAGGCGGCCCGACCCAAGAACTTTGCCGTGCCATCCGTGGCGAAGGTCCGAAGCCGATCTCGAATTTCGAGGACCATGCAGGCCCTCTCACCGAGCTTGTGCTCGCTGGCAATCTCGCCGTTCGCCTCGGTAAGAAGATCGACTGGGACTCGGCAAATATGGATGCCCGCGGCCTTCCCGAGGTGAAAGCGATGATCAAACGCATCTATCGCGCGGGTTGGGAGCCGAAGGTCGGTTAATGCCAGGCCACGGTATCTTCTCTCCTCATTCTAACTTCCGCGCCCAATTCTCACTGGGCGCGGGATTTTTTCCACCCTTCAACTCACTTTGCCGCCTTTGCATAAATTCTTGCTTACAGGCGGCACTTCTGAAAATAACCGCCCGCGCAAGCGAGTGGTTCACCCATCATCTTGATGCATTGCCCTTATGGGGCAGAAACCTTGCAAGAATCCTACGTCTCCGGAAGTATCCACGCCAATACCCTCACGCTGAATCTAACACACCATGTCATCTGAATCCTCAAGCTCCTGCTGCAATAAACTCGCCCTTATCTTTGGATCACTGCTCATTCGCCTATGGCTAGGCATGCGTGCCTTGCAGACCGGCATCGAGAAGTACGCTGGCAGCAAAACAGCCGAAAGCGTCATTTCAGTAGATGGTGCCCCGAATGAATACGGCCTCACAGCCGCAGGTGCCACGAAACAATACGGCATGGAGTTTTACCACGGTGTTCCGCAAGCCCTCATGGGGAAATTCCAAACAGAGCCTCTCATGCTTAAGTGGGCGCTCCCCCTGTATGATAAAATCCTTGGCCCCGTTCTCATTCTCCTCGGGATCACCATTCTGCTTGGCATCGCCAGCCGCGTTTCGCTATTTCTCCTAGGATTGCTCTATATTAGCCTAACTTGGGGCTTGATTTTGATCAAACAAGACGAAGGTGTTTCATGGCTCGGCATTCACATGATCCTCGTTGTTATGGGACTTGCCTTAGCCGAGCACAATCGTCTCGTAATCCTCAAAAAATGGTAACCTTATGAACCCTTCAGACTCGTCCATCATCAATCGCCGGGATTTTCTCACAAAAAGCCTCGCCACCGCTGGCGCAGGACTTGTCCTCGGTGCTCCAGCCATCCTCCGTGCTGCCGCGCCCGGCGGCGGTGACCAGATTAAAATCGCATTGGTTGGAATGGGGAAGCAAGGGCGCGTTTTGTTTGAGGCCATGTCAAACATTCCCGGCCTCCACTTTCAAGCCGTCTGCGATATGTGGGACTACAATCTCAAGAGCGGCGTAGCCAAAGTGAACGCCCACCAAGGCAGTGTGCCAAAAGGCTACTCAGACATTGATGAAATGCTTGCCACGGAGAAGGGCCTTGATGCCGTCATCGTCGCAACTCCAGATTTCTGGCATTCTCCGCACACTGTGAAATGCCTCGAAGCGGGTCTCAATGTTTACTGCGAGAAAATGATGTCCAACACCATCGAAGGTGCCCGCGCCATGGTCCGCGCGATGGAGAAATCCGGGAAACTTTGTCAAATCGGCCACCAACGCCGCAGCAATCCTCGCTACCGCTTCGTCCATGATCAATTGATCAACGGCAACAAGATTTGTGGCCAGATTGTGAACATGAACGCACAGTGGAACCGTGCTGTGAATTCCTCGCAAGACATTGCTTTCAACAAAAAGCTCACCATCAAGGACGAGATCCTCAATAAATACGGCTTTGCAGACATGAACCAATTCATGAATTGGCGCACTTTCCGCGCACTCTCTGGCGGACCTATTTCAGATCTTGGTGCCCACCAAATCGACATTTTTAACTGGTTCATGGGTGGCCCACCCAAGTCCGTTTTTGCCTCCGGTGGCAACGACTTTTTCACCAAGCGTGAGCACTTCGATAACATGATGGCCATCTTTGACTACGACACCCCGCAAGGTGGAGTTCGGGCCTTCTACCAAGTGCTTACCACCACCAGCGCCGGCGGAGGATTCTGGGAAAGCTTCATGGGCACCGAGGGCAATATCAAAATCTCTGAAATTGCCTCCAACTCGAAGATCTACCGCGAAGATAGCGCCCCTTCATGGGACAAGCTCGTCGAGCGCGGTGTGCTCAAAAAGGGCGTCGCCCCGGCACCGCCACCGCCATCGGCAGATGCAGTTGCATCTTACGCCTCCGCCGCACCGGAGATTTTCGAACTCCCTGGCGGATTCAATAAGCCTGCCCACCAACCGCACTTGGAAAACTTTTTTGCCGCAGTCCGTGGCAAGGCCAAGCTCAATTGTGATGCCCGCCACGCCTTCGAAAGTGAAGCTCCCATTTTCTGGGTGAATCCTTCCGCACTCGAGCGCGCTCCCATCCAATTCACCGCTGAACACCTCTCCGTATGAAACAAAAATTGATCCTTCCAACACTCTGTGCCCTGTCCGCCCTGCTGCTCGCTAGTTGTGGCAAAAAAGAAACCACTACCGCTGCTGGCGGCGATGCTGCTGCACCAGCCACAGCCGCAGACAGTGGCGGTGCCGCAGGAGGTGTCCCACTCACCACTGATTTTCCACCGGAACTCATCGAAGGCACGCCGAAGCCGATGAACGTGCCGAACCTAGTGCAGGCACCCAGCGCAGCTCCTACATTCCTCGTCCCAGAAGGCACCACTCTCCTCTCGAAAGGAAAGCCAGCC
>JAYULG010000375.1:0-8085 GCA_043763755.1 Akkermansiaceae bacterium
CGGATAGCCGACGCCCTGTTTGCTCACTGAGGTGGCCTCTGAAAGGATCATGCCAAACTCCGCGCGTTGGGCGTAATACTCTGCCATCAGCGCATTTGGCACTCGTCCGGCTGAAGCTCGCGTGCGGGTGAGAGGTGCCATCACGATGCGGTTTGGCAGGTGAACCGCGCCGGCTTGGAGCGGTTTAAAAAGTGGATCAATCATTGCGACAAGGTGACCAGCAGTTAGAGCAGGTCAAAAAGAATCGCTTCCGTTTCACTTTCCTGTCCCACGATTGAGACGAGCGCCGCTTGTTCCAAAGATGCAGCATCACCCGCCTGAAGCAGCGTGCCATTCAGACTAAGGCTGCCCTTCGCCACATGCAGCCACATCCCCCGCCCTGCTTGCAAGTCGTGTTCCGCCGTGGTGCCGGCTTGCAGCTTCAGCAGATAGATGGAAGCGTCCTGTGCGATGGTCGCGGAGCCATCCCGCCCGTTTGCGGAAATCACGAGTGTTTTAGGTGTGAGATCCGTGGCAGGCGGAGGGCTCCACTCGGTATATGATGGAGCTAGATTTTGGATATGAGGAGTGATCCAAATTTGCAGGAAATGAGCAGTCTCCTGAGCTGGATTAAATTCCGAGTGCTGGACTCCAGAGCCAGCACTCATGAGTTGAATTTCCCCTGGGTTCAGCACCCGCTCATTGCCCAGCGAGTCTCGATGGACGAGCTGCCCTTCCAAGACGTAAGAGAAAATTTCCATGTTCCGGTGCGCGTGCGTGGGGAAGCCCCCTGCCGCTGCCACGCGATCATCATTGATCACCCGCAGCGATCGGAAACCCATCTGCTCTGGATCATAATAATCTGCGAACGAGAAGGTGTGGTAGCTCTCCAGCCAACCGTGGCTGGCATAGCCCCGGTCTCCTGCGCGGCGGATCATGAAATCGAAGTCGGATGAAGTTTGCATAACGTGGGATCAGTAAACCCAAAGCTGACATTTTTCAATCCTTGCGCTTGAGTAACGGGAAAAGCACCACATCACGGATGGTGGGCGCTCCCGTCAACATCATACAAAGGCGATCCAGACCAATGCCGATGCCACCCGCAGGCGGCATACCGCACTCAAGCGTTTCGATGAAATCATAGTCCACTTTTTGAGTTTCTTCACCGGATTGATCTTCTAGCCGCTGGCGCTGCACATCGGGATCATTTAGCTCAGAGTAGCCGGGGGAAATTTCTTGGCCGTTGATAATGAGTTCATAGACCTCCACCGTTTTCCCTCCCGGCGAAATTTTCGCCAATGGCACAAGTTCGCTGGAAACGCGGGTGACGAAGCATGGATCGAAGGTTTTTTCTTCTACAAGTTTTTCAAAAGCTTGTTGGATGACTTCATAGTCCGCCATTTTCTCGGAAATTTGCACACCTAGAGCTTCGCAGCGGGCACGCCTCCCTGCCGCATCCAGCGTGAAAAAATCAGCCCCCGCCGCTGCCGCGATCAAGCTGTGGTAGCTTTCACGTTTCCATGGCCGCGCGAGATCGATGGTCCGCGTCACATTCCCATCCTCGTCTTTGTGCTCGATTTGCAATCCTCCACAGAATTTCTCCGCAAGGTGGCAGGTGAGTTCTTCCACGAGATCGGCCATTTCCTCGAAGTCTGAAAACGCCCAGTAGGCTTCCAACATCGTGAATTCTGGATTGTGCCGCCGCGAGATCCCTTCATTGCGGAAACTACGATTCAGTTCGAAAATTTTCGTAAATCCACCGACTAACAGCCGCTTGAGAAATAGCTCGGGCGCGATACGCAGAGTGAGTGGCATGCCCAGCGCATTGTGGTGCGTTTCAAATGGCCGTGCCGCCGCACCGCCTGCGATGTCGTGCAGCATCGGTGTTTCCACCTCTAAAAACCCACGGTCCTGGAGGAAGCGGCGAATTTCGGCAATCATCAAAGAGCGCTTCACGAAGAGCGCCGCACTTTCAGGATTCCCCATCAAATCTAGATGCCGCTTGCGATACTTGATCTCGCGGTCCGCCACTCCGTGCCACTTATCCGGCATCGGGCGGAGCGACTTGGAAAGCACGGTGAAACTTTCTAGCTTCACCGTCGGCTCGCCTGTTTTTGTTAGAAAAGTCTCACCCTCGATGCCGATCCAATCGCCCCGATCCAAGCACTTCCACGCAGCGATATCGCGTTCCGTGAGCGCCTTCACATTCATGTATCCTTGGATCGAGCCATAGACATCGGTGAGGCTGAAAAAGCATGATTTCCCCATGTCGCGCAATGCGGTGATCCGTCCTGCCACTTTCACTTGCATGCCTTCTGCAAAATTTTGGAAAAGCTCAGCGGGAGTCGTAGTCACCGCAAAACGGCTTCCGTATGGATCGATGCCTAGATCGCGAAGTTTCGAGAGCTTTTCACGCCGGACGGTGATCAATTCGGCTTCGGTGGATTGCGGCGGCGGCGAGCTGTTGGCTTCTGTCATGACGGGATGGGGATTAGGCGGCGGAAGGCTTCGTCGCAAGGGTTGATACTTGAATTCCAAAATAAATTTTGGCTTTCCGAGAATTTTTCCGCTGCTGATGGGTTAAATTTAGGGACTGAAATCAGGCAGATTTTCGCATAAATCGTCTTGGTTAACACATACTGAGCGATGCTATTTGCCCGACTTTGCATGGGAAATTCAATATGTAGTAAGGCATACTAAACTATCTATTTTACAAGTAGTATCAGTAAAACAATAGTTTCAGATTTATTATATATTCATGATTTGCTTGAGTTTAAAAACATTGCCACCGGGCTGGCTGTCTGGCCATCTGTTGCCAATGAGTTTCCCCCCGATTCTTGTCTTAGGCTCCATCGATGCGATCCGCCCGGTCTTTTTGATCGTGATGGGTCTTTTTCTGATGATCGTTGCTTGGCGTTTGTGCCACAGCTCCACTGGCTGGACGGCTCGCGTAATCGCCGCCGGAGCTTTGCTGCTCGGTCTTGGTTACGGCCTGATTGTTCCAATGTATCATGCTGGCCTTATCCGGCCCTACTCGCCCGCTGCGCCGCATCAGGGAGATGTGTCCATCGCCATGGCATTCCACGCAGTGAAAATACTCACAATGAATGGGGGCTGGCTGCTCTTTGGCATCGGCATTGCGATGCATGCCAAGCTGCTTGGTAAACCTGCTCCCCGCCGTGCTCTCGCTTTTGTTTCCCCTGATTGTATCCCCACCCATACCTCCGCCCCCCATGTCTCTCTTATTAGAAGTCGTCATTAAAAATGGTATTCTTTTCGACTCGCTCGGTATCTTGGGCCTTTGCCTGCTGGGTCTTGCGGCGATGCGTCTCGTCCGCCGCAGCCAATCTTGGGGCGGCACCATGATGGCAAGTGGCGCGATTTCACTGCTCATCGCCCGCCTTTTTACCCTTCTATCGCCCCATTTGATTACTGAAGATTTCCTCGTAAAAATCGGCCCGCTTGGTGTGAGTCTCACCATCGGCCTCCCGCCATTGCTGCTGACTTTCGGCCTCGCTGGCATCGTGTGGGGACTTTGGGGTCATGAACGATGGCTGCGAGAAGAAATTCGCTAAAGAATTTAAGAGTTATGAAATTCCAATGGTAGGGGCCGCGCATCGGTGCTACTTCTGCGGCGGATGTTTGAAGTAAGACAAAAGCCAGATATGGTAGAGCGCGCATTGCTTGTGCGCTTCTACTTTGATGCGCGCGAGGCAGATGAATCAGAATCCCTGCTCGCAGAACTTGGCGAATTGGTCAAAACCCTGGGCATCGAAATCATGGAGGCTGTCCTGTGCCGCAGCCGCGAGATGCACAAAAAATTTCTCTGCGGCACTGGCAAGGCCGATGAAATGGTGGCTCTCGCAAAAGCCCATAATTGCGATGTGATCGTCATTGATAATGGCCTCGCACCTTCCCAACAACGGGAGTGGGAAAAACTCGCCGACCTTTGCGTGATTGACCGCGAGGAAGTGATTCTCGATATCTTCGCCAAGCGCGCCCAGACCAAGGAGGCCCGCCTTCAAGTGGAACTCGCCCGCATGCAATACGCGCTCCCACGCCTTGCCCGGATGTGGGGCCACCTTGATCGCGAATCCGCAGGATCGGGCGGTGGCGCTGGTGGTGGTGCCTCGCGCGGCATGGGTGAAAAACAAATCGAAGTGGACCGCAGGCTTGCCTACCAGATCATTGATCGTGCGAAGCGCGAAATCGAAATCGTCCGTAAACAGCGGAAAACTCAGCGCAAAGAGCGGGAAAAATTTGAAACACCCCACGCTGCGATCGTGGGCTATACCAACGCTGGCAAGTCCACGCTTCTCAATATTCTCAGTGGCGCCGACGTAATGGCAAAAGACATGCTCTTCGCCACTCTCGATACCACCACCCGCCGCATTGAGCTACCGGACGGCCAACCGCTTCTGATCACAGACACCGTCGGCTTTGTGAGAAATCTTCCTCACCGTTTGGTAGAAGCCTTCAAGGCCACTCTTGAAGAGGCCGTGCTCGCCGATTTTTTGATTCATGTGTTAGATGCAGATGCCTTAGAAATTGAGCGTTTCCATGAGACCACCTTGGCAGTCCTCGGGGAACTCGGTGCGGTGGATAAACCCATCATCACCGTGCTTAACAAAATCGACCGCGTGACTGACCCAGAAATGCTGGCTGTCCTTGATCGAAAATTTCCCGATGCTCTGCGCATCTCGGCCATCACTCGCCAAGGTCTTGATGATTTGCTCGACTCTTGCAGCCAAGTCCTCGCCGCACGCGTCCGCCGCAAAAGCTACCGGATTCCGCAAAACCGTGCCGAGCTCGTCAGCCTGCTCCACCGCGAGGCCAAAGTTCTATCAACTGCCTACGAAGATGACGATATTCTCGTCAGCGCTGTAGTGCCTTACTCCATCGCAGGCCGCCTAGAAAGTTTCACTGCAATCACAAATTAGTTATACTATATGTTTCGCATTTTTCTCATCACTGGACTTAGTTTGGCATCTACTCTCGTTGCCCAACAAGAAGTCCCTGAAACCGCTACTCCAGCTCCCACTCGCGTAGTGCTCAAAGCACTTCCCCTCGGTGGCGATGATGATATCGCCTCAAGGCCCCTCGCCGAAGATTTGCCCATCGCTCCTGTGATCCCTAACGAAAAAGCGATCCCGTTAGAAACTGTTTCGGAACCCACACCGCTCGATGGATTACCTACGGGTGATGATGCCGTGCGGCTGCAAATTTTCCTCGATGAAGCTATGTTTGGTCCGGGTGTAATTGATGGCAAACCCGGCCTATTCACTCAGCTCGCCGTAAAATCATGGAATGAGGTGAATGGCCATCCGCTCACGGATTGGATTCAGGTAAACACCGCCGCACGCAGGGCAACCGTCCATCCATTTGCCACCGCACTTGTCCCCGCACTCGCCAAGGAGTGGATCAATCCGGGGCTACCCACGAAAAAGGTGCTGCAAGCGAAACTCAAGCGGATGAGCTACCGCAGCTATGCAGAATTTATGTCGGAACGTTATCATACAGACGTGCCGTATCTCATCGCCCTCAATGGTAAATCGAAAATCTATAACTTAAAACCTCGCGACTCTCTCATTGTGCCAAACGTCACCCCTTTTCAGATTGAGAAGATTATAGGTGAAATGTATAAACCCGACGAGGCATTGAGCCAGCGCCATGTGGTGGTGGACACTAAAATGAACCAAGCGCGCATCTTCGAGGCCGCCCCAGCAGCACTCGTCATTACAGATCCAGATGCGGATGCTGCCACGCTGACCACCATTCCTAACAGAGGATTGATTGCCTCTTTCCCCATCACACCCGGCAAACCTCAATTCATCCGCTATGGCAATTGGGAACTTAGAAATATGATCGAGCTCCCACATTGGCGCTACGATCAACAATTGTTAGACACGGGAAAACGCAGCAAAAATTCACTCAACATCCCACCCGGACCTAATAGCCCCGTGGGAATTATTTGGAATGGCACTAGTCGGTCCGGCATCGGTCTTCACGGCACTTCCGATCCCGAAACCATCGGGCGTGCCCGTAGCTCTGGCTGCATCCGCCTCGCAAACTGGGATGCCATCCGCCTCCCGATGCTCATTAGACCCGGCGCTACGGTGGAAATTCGTTAGAAATTGTGCTCCTCATGAGTCGCCCCCATCGAGTCATTCGGACGTTTCTCTTTGCCGCCATCGCTGCGCTATTGTTTATAGAATTCACCACAAATTTTGCCGCCTCGCGCTGGCTTAAGTCCCAGTTTACCCGCCCGCCTACGGATCTCGTCGCGCGGGTGGCAGGAAGAGCAATCACCCCCCGCCAAGTTGAGCGCGCCCTCAGGGAAACCCTTTGGCTGTCCGCACAAACGATAGATGACCTCACACCAGAGCAGCGCAAAACTGCATATTCTACTGCACTCCATGAACTCATCGATCACGAGTTACTACGCGAAAGCATGCGTCTTGCAACTGCCCTTCCCGCCGTGAGCAAAGCTGAAATTGATCAAAGAATTCAACGACTCGTCGGTCGATTCGAATCCAAAGGAGCGTTAGAAGCTGCGATGAAAGCCCAAGGAATCCCGGATGAAAACGCATTAAAAAACCGCATCGCAGCCCGCATCCAACAAGAAAAGTGGCTCGAAACTCAAATCGCCAAACAAGCCACTCCCTCCGATGCTGAAGCACAACAGTGGTACAACGAAAATCAAAAATTGTTAGAGAATCCGCCGCGTATCAATGCCCGGCACATATTCATTGCAACGCTTGATCAGGCGCCCGATGAGGCGAAACGGAAACTCGACGAAGCTCTGGCGGCCCTCATCGCGAAGCAGAAAGACTTCGCTACCCTCGCCCTAGAACTCAGTGACGATCTCTCTAACAAACAAAGTGGCGGTGAACTTGGATGGATGACCTACAGCCGCCTGCCCGCCGATCTCGCAGCACCCTTGTTTTCTCTAGCACTTGATCAACCCACTCTCATCCGCAGCCGCTTGGGCTGGCACCTTGCAGAGGTCACCTCCAAGATTCCCGCGACTGCCAGCAGCTTTGCACAAGCAAAGCCTGAAATTTTAGCGGCTCTCAGCGCCCATAAGCACCGCCAAGCACTCGCAGAGTTTCGGAGCGCATTGCGCACTCGCGAAGCCAAAAACATTCTGATCATTAGCAATTCAATGAAGCCATGAGCGGGCTATGCACCGTGCCTATTCTGCTTGCCCAGTGCTAAGTGCAAGTTGCACCGCAGCCACTAGCTCGGGACTTTCAGGCTTAGTGGTTGGCTCGAAGCGTGCGATTGCTTTGCCATCTTTACCGATGAGAAACTTCCCGAAATTCCATTTCACATCGCCTGGAAAGGCACCTTTTTTGCCCGTTAGCGCAAGATAGAGCGGGTGCTGTGTTTCTCCCTTCACACTTATTTTACCCATGATCGGAAAGGTAATATCATAAGTCGTTTTGCAAAATTTCTGCACCTCCTCGATGGTTCCCGGCTCTTGATTGCCGAAGTCATTGCAAGGAAAGGCTAGTATTACGAAGTTCTGATCCTTGTTCTTCTTATAAAGCTCTTCCAGCGCCTCATACTGCGCCGTGAGGCCACACTTGGAGGCAACATTGACGAGCAGCACAACTTTCCCGGCATATTTTTTGAGAGATGTAGAGTTACCCGCTGCATCATTGAACGGGATATTGGAGAGATCTGCAGCAAAGGCGTGAGATAATAAAACCATGGCAGGAATGACAATTCGATGGAGCATGACAAGACCATCATCCCATTTTAGAGCGATGGCAACTCAGCACTGCAAATCCCTACCTATTTCCCCTCAACATGGTGCAATGCTCCTGCCCCATCAAACATCGCAAATGCCTACCGCCTGGCCGAGTGATGCGAGTTTATCTGGCTTCGCAGGGATGAACTCTTGCGCCACCCATCCTTTGTATCCGGTGTCCACGATGGCACGCATGATAGCTGGGTAAAACAGTTCTTGGGAATCATCGATCTCATTTCGCCCGGGAACGCCACCTGTATGATAGTGAGAGAAGTAGCGGTGGTTCTTTTTGATGGTAGCGATGATATCGCCCTCCATGATCTGCATGTGATAGATATCAAATAGCAGCT
>JAYULG010000376.1:0-2284 GCA_043763755.1 Akkermansiaceae bacterium
CGGGTGGCACTGGCTTTCCATATCAGGACTTGCAGATCAAACGCTGCTACCCGGCCCGATTCGCGTTTTCAAAGCATGGGTCACTCTATTCGCAGAGCGTGATTTCGCAGTGGATGTGATCCAGAGCGTGAAACGAATTTTTGCAAGCTTCGGGATAGCTCTATTGATTGCGCTGCCCCTCGGAATGCTGATGGGGGCCTATGCGCCACTTGCGGGATTTTTCAATGCACTCGTCTCCCCTTTACGGTATTTGCCTGCGCCTTCATTTGTGCCACTGCTGCTGATGTGGCTGGGCACGGGTGATGGTCAGAAGATTGCTCTATTAGTCATCGGCGTGGTGTTTTTCCTCATCTCATTGTTCATGGATAATACCCGCGCAGTTTCAGCCGAGCTCGTCGAGTGCTCACGCACGCTAGGTGCAACTCGCGGCAATGTTCTATGGCATGTATTGCTGCCAGCGGCATTGCCTAACTTCGTCGATACTGCGCGCCAAATGCTGGCGATGAGTTGGACCTATCTAGTCATCGCAGAGATCGTAGCCTCCACGGATGGCATCGGCGCGATGATGATGCGGGCAAAGCGGTTTGTGCAGGTGGACGATATCATGGCAGGCATTCTGACAATAGGGCTGCTGGGCCTGATTGCCGATTTCACCATCCGTCTCTTCCACCGCTTTTGTTTCCGCTATCTTTACTGAGTTATACTATGAAAATCACATCCATTCTTATCCCGTTGTGCGTTGGCATCAGCCTCATGCTCATCTCTTGTTCGAAAAAAGAGGAAGCCAGAACTGCCGCATCTTCCACGAAGCCACAAACCGTAAAAATCTCCCTCTTTTCTTGGCCGGGCTATGCCTTCTGGTTCATCGCAAAGGAGAAGAACCTCGTCCCTGAGCTAGACCTTGATATCGTCATCATTGAAGATCCATACGAGAGCTTTGGGCAGATGGCGGCAGGCAAACTGGATGTGACATCGTCCACCGTGGAGTATGGCCCCATCGCTGCGGAAAAGGGCGTTCCGGTGAAATTAGTAAGCTATACAAATCCTTCCTATGGCACTGATAAAATCATCCTCGGCCCCGGCATCGCAAGCGCCGCAGACCTGCGTGGTAAAGAAGTGGCAGTGCTCGAAGGTGGCCTCACCCAGATCTATATGGGCATCTGGCTTGAGGAAAACGGTGTGAAATTCGACGAAGTCAAATATACCAACGTCATTATGGATGATGCAGTGGCCGCCATGGTCAGCGGCAAGGTCGCCGCGGGTGAGTTTTGGGAACCCTTCGGTGGAAAAGTTTTAGCAAGCCTTCCCGGCTCGAAGGTGGTGGCTACTTCCAAAGATCCGTATTTTAAAAAGACCGCATTGCTTGGCGATGGAATGTATATGAGCGGGACGTTCCTCGAAACGAAGCCTGAACTCGCGAAGCTCACCCTCAAGGCCTACTTCGCTGCTGTAAAATATTGGAAAGAAAATCCTGCGGAAGCGAATGCCATCATGGCCAAGGGATTGTCTTTTACCGCAGAAGACGTGGCCACCGTCCTAGGCAAGGATGGCAGTGCTACCGATGGCGGGATCTATCCATTCACATACGAAGAAGCCGGGCGCTTCATGGGTGTCCTCGAGGGCGCACCGCCATTCGGCGCGAATAACGAAATCACCCGCCATTGGAAGCTCACCAACGATTGGTGGATCAAATTCGGCATGGTAAAAAAAGACCATCCCTTGGAAGCAGGGGTGGACCTTGCACCCTTCAAAGCACTTAAAGCCAGCGGCTTCTAAAAAAATCCGATGTCTGCTGCAGCCACCCTTCCCACAATGCCTATCACCATGGATCGCCATCATGATCCGGATATGGTGATGCTTCCCGCTGGCGCATTTTCCATGGGTGGAATCGCCGAAGATAAATTCGTTTCCGCAGTAGAAATGCCACGCCACGAGGTGATTTTTAAAAAACCGTTTTTCATCGCTAGAGCACCCGTCACGCAGCGGCAATGGAGCGATATCATGGGCAAGGCTCACGGGCAGCATCCAGATTGCCCGATCACACAAGTCACATTCACGGAGGTCATGGTATATCTCCGCAAGCTCCAAGCCAAGTTTGGGAAAGCCTACCGCCTGCCTTCCGAAGCGGAGTGGGAATACACCTGCCGGGCCGGGAGCTCATCCGTGTTTTCTCACTCTCACAATATCACCGTGTGCGACGCAAATTTCCTCTACGATGAGCATGGGGCGGAAATCGGCGTGGGTCGCACCACACCAGTGGGGCAATATCCTGCAAACGCGCACG
>JAYULG010000377.1:0-2283 GCA_043763755.1 Akkermansiaceae bacterium
TTACACCCGCCGCACGTAGGGTGAAATTTGATCAACTTCCATGAAATCCTCGGCGCAAATTCTCAAGCTCGTCGGCCTGCTTGTGATTGCAGGGCTTGCAACCGCTATGGGCGCGATAGCAGATGAAGTGAAAATCAATCTCGCCGACGGTTTTGATTACCCCGTCGGGAAGCCTAACGCCGATGGCTACTACAAAGCCCGTGGCTTGCGCCTGCGCTCGCCCCAGCACTTTGGAGAAGATTGGAACGGGCGGAGCGGTGGCGATAGCGATCTTGGCGATCCGGTTTACGCGGCGGCCGATGGCATCGTCACTTTCGCTCACAATATCCGCACCGGTTGGGGAAATGTTGTGCTCACCCGCCATGCTTACCGGGATCCTGCAAGCGGTGAGGTGAAATTTTGTGACACCTTGAATGGCCACCTCAATGAGATCATGGTCAAAGTGGGCCAAACGATCAAACGCGGCCAACAGATCGGCACCATTGGCAGCAACTTTGGCATGTATCCGGCCCATCTCCATTTTGAAATCCGGCATGACATCACCATCGGCATGCAGCGCAATGCCGCCCCCTCTGACTTGACGCACTGGGCGGACCCCACCCAATTCATCAATAAATACCGCCGCCTCAATCGCGAGTGGCGTCCCGTCGCCATCCCAAAGGGCACCTATCAGGAATACGCTGGTTTTAAAGGACTCTGAAATGGCCATCCAAGCGAAAAAAACCAAGTCCACTTGGTTCACCCTGCTCATCCTCATCGCAGCCGTAGCGCTCTGGGCATACGATCAGAAGAACGATCTTACTCGTCCAAGTCCCGAACCGGCGCCTTCTCAAGGAGATGGAAACGCTCCATTTTCAAAGACATCTCCCACCAATGCAGCACTGCCTCAGGCAGGGGCATCCAAGCGGATCGGCCGCTACGAGGTTTTTGAAAATTGCACTCTCGTAGAGGCACGTAACAACGATGGCGATAGCTTCATGCTCCGTCTTTCAAATGGGAAAACTGCGGAGTTCCGCCTCTACTTCGTCGATACTCCGGAGAGTGCTTTCAAGCGCTATGGCGGCGGCGAAACGAACCATGCCCGCATCAGCCAACAAGCAGCAGACCTCGGCGGGATCACGCCTGAGCAAGCTGTTGAAATCGGGAAACAGGGCAAAGCCTTCACTCTTGGCCTATTGCAAAGCAAGCCCATCACCATTTTTACCGAGTGGGATAGCCCATACAACGATGGCCGCTACCACGCCCATGTGGAAATGACTCACGAAGGCAAAACCCGCTGGCTTCATCAGCTTCTCGTCGAGCGCGGCCTTGCCCGCATCAAGACCAAGCCTGCCGATCTCCCAAACGGTAACGGAGTAGCCGCAGAAAAATCAAATCTCCGCCGCCTCGAGAGCGAAGCAAAACGCAATGGTATCGGAGTCTGGGGGCTGTAGCTCCGCTGGCAAAATTGAGGGGAATGGAATTGCTGCGAGACGCAGCAAGCACGCTCAGATATAGCCCAGCCGCCATGCAACGCTTAGCGGTTTCCTGCAACGGCCATTTCGAGCGTGTAGAGCGAATCCATGGCGGTGATGAAGAGAGTTTTGTGACCCTTACCGCCGAAGGCGACATTTGCGGTCCAGCCTTCTGGGACGGGAATTTCACCGATTTTTACGCCTAGTTTATTGAACACAGTGACACCGCTGCCTGTTAGATATAGATTACCTTCCATATCGAGAGCTATACCATCTGAGCCCATTTCACAAAAGAGTTTGCGGTCAGTGAGCTTACCATCAGGAGCGATTTTATACTGATAGGTTTTATTCGCACCGATGTCTGCGACGTAAAGTGTTTTGCCATCGGCACTACCTACAATGCCATTGGGCTGCGCTAAAGTATCGTCTGCGATGGTGGGAACCTTGGTGCCTTTGGCTAGGAAAAATACGCGCTGCTTTTCTTGCTCAGGCTGCTCGCGGTTTTGCCAATAGTCGCGCTTGTAAAATGGATCGGTAAAGTAGAGGCCAAGCTGCGGATGTGACCAGACGTCATTGGGTCCATTGAATAACTTGCCTTCGAACTTATCTAACAAAACCGTTACCTTTTGAGTTTCGGTATCGATGCTCAGCAGTTGGCCATTTTCGTCCGCGCAGGCGAGCAGGTTTCCGAGGGAATCAAAATCGAGTCCGTTGGAGCGCTTGGAGTTCGTCATGAAATCGGTGACTTTCTCTGTCTCGACTGACCACTTCAGGATGCGGTTGTTCGGCTGGTCTGTGAAATAGACATTGCCCTGTGCGTCCGCAGCGG
>JAYULG010000378.1:0-8066 GCA_043763755.1 Akkermansiaceae bacterium
GATGTATTGTTCATCGCTTACCACAACTTTCTCGGAAGTAGTAATGTACTCACAAAGTCTTCGATTTTGAAAAAACCCGTTGTTAGCACCGAGTTGGGCTGCATCGCACATCGCACCAAAGTCCATGATCTTGGCCTGACAATTCCCCAAGGAGATGCGCAGGCTTGTTGCAGCGCGATTGAAAAAATCCTCCAAGGCGTAGATTGGAATGATAGGCCGCTCGTGCCTCAACATGCTGAGTATCATTTGAATCACAGCCGCAATGCACTGGACCGCAGCATGCAACAATTAATACACCTAATTTAGACAATTTATTTTCATTTATGAAATTAGCACTCGTGACCGGTTCAGCCGGCTTGATCGGATCTGAAACTTGTAAACGACTTGCGTGCGAAGGCTACGGAATCATTGGAGTGGACAATGATATGCGGAGCTATTTTTTCGGCCAAGAAGCATCTACCAGTAAGACCCGCCACGCATTGGAGGAAAATCTTACACAGTATCATCACCACGCAGTAGATATTCGCGATGTAGAGGGAGTGATGAATGTTTTTAAAAAGTATAGCAGTGACATACAAGTAGTGGTGCATACTGCTGCCCAACCTTCTCATGACTGGGCAGCGCGGGAGCCACTCACTGACTTTGGCGTGAACGCACTTGGCACTATGCACATGCTAGAAGCCACTCGCCTGCATGCGCCAGATGCAGTATTCATCTTTACCAGCACCAATAAAGTCTATGGGGATACTCCCAATGCTTTACCTCTCATCGAGACGGAGACACGTTGGGAGATCGATCAAGCTCATCCGTATTTCGAGCGTGGCATTGATGAAAGTATGAGCATTGATTCATGCAAACATTCCATTTTTGGAGCGAGTAAAGTGGCGGCTGATATCATGGTGCAGGAATACGGGCGCTATTTTGGGATGAAGACAGGTGTCTTCCGCGGTGGTTGTCTTACTGGACCTGCTCACGCTGGTGCTGAGCTGCATGGTTTTTTGGCCTATCTGATGAAATGCACCGTCATAGGGAAGCCCTATACAGTTTTCGGCTACAAAGGGAAACAAGTGCGCGATAATATTCATAGCCACGACCTCGTTGAGGCTTTCTGGCAGTTTATCCAGCATCCGCGCAGTGGTGAAGTTTACAACATCGGCGGTTCTCGACATTCAAATTGCTCGATGATCGAAGCAATTGGCTTGTGCGAGCAAATCAGTGGGCAGAAGCTCGAGTGGAGTTATAAAGAAGACAACCGCATAGGCGATCACATTTGGTGGATCAGCGATGTGGCACGCTTTCAGGCGCACTACCCAGACTGGAAATACCACTATGATTTACCGACTACGCTGAGTGAAATTCACGCCGCAACGGTAGCCAACTTGTGAGGTGAGCCATTAACCGCTTTCTAACGTAATGGGTAACGAGCGAAACCAATTCATCGATTACTTAAAAGGGATATTGATCGTCTTAGTGACCGTAGGCCATGCGTTCCAATTTGGCCTCTACCAAGATGAAAGGGTGTGGGCCCATCCGCTGTTCAAAGGAATCTACATGTTCCACATGCCGCTTTTTATGGGAATCAGTGGTTACCTTAGTTATACGGGAATCATCAAGGTGAAGTTCTTAAAATTTTCAGTCAATAAACTCAAAGCTTACCTGATCCCAATCATCGCATGGGCCATTCTTTATCGTAGTTTTGATTTTCTGATGGAAGCGGATTTTAAGTTAGTGGCACTCCCAAGCATGATTGTTTCTGAAATCTTTTCCAGCCTCTGGTTCATTTGGGCATTGCTCGGATGTTTGCTTGTCACGGTTGCGATTCATTCCATCGGGCGTAATTTTTTAGCGCTCTACATTATCTCGTTCTTCCTTGTTTTACTATTACCTGAGTATGGAAATATTGTGATGTTCAAGTATATGTATCCCTATTTCCAAGTTGGCTTCTTGCTTGCATCAAGGCCGTCTTTGCACTGGAGTGATGGCGCAAGATTCTGTCTTGTGGGCGGGGCACTATCCGTAGCGGTATTGTGCTATCTTTCTTGGGATCGAAATTCTTACATCTATTTTTCAGGAATGCATTTGTCGCAGGGGAATTTTTGGAACATCTGTATCCGGTATTTGGGCGGTTTTGCTGGTTCCGTCTTCGCCATCGAAGCTCTGAAATTTCTATACGGAAAAATAAATCGAAAAATCGAGAACGGAATTGAGACTTTAGGCCGCGATTCAATCTACATCTACATCCTCCAAGGCTATGCATATATTATAGTAGCCCGCATATTTACCAAATGGATGCCCCAGATTGACGAGGGATGGTTTCACACTCTCTTGGGTATCATACTTGGCATTTTGGTAGCAGTAGCCTGTTGGCTGGGTGGAAAGATTCTCACATACAATCCACTCATGGGGCAGATTTTGTTTGGCAAGGCACGCAAACTACCAGCGCCACCACCGTCTAACTAGAAACCTGCGGGATCAACTGGAAATCCGGTCATTAGGAAAGAAATCACTAAACTCTCAGCTACGTGGGAGCGTTGATGTATTAGAAAAGAAACCAAGCAAAAATTCCTTATTTCGGAGTAATCTTACTTCGCCAGTTTGCGGAGTTGTTCAAGGCGGGATAGTGGTTTTGCGGATGGATCGGGTGGAGGTGGAGCTTCGGCTTGTGTGGGAGCCTCGGTGGGTGCAGGTGCGGGGGAATCGATTCTTAAGGTGCTATTGAGCGCGGTTTGGTGGAGAATGGAGTGGCCATTGAATGGCACGGACACGCGGCAGAAGATAGCGGTGTGTTTGCCAACTTGGGCATCCGCTGCGATGGCGATGGGGAATTGGACTTCCGTTTGATCTTTGGTGAAGGTGACGGGCGTGCTGGTGGCACCGTGGGGTAGTCCGGTCAATTCGATGGTGGCATTGCCTTCAAATGCTTGGCGTTGCTCGATTTTCCCAAGCATTGTCGTGGCTTTACCTTGCTCCGTGGCAGCGAGATCCAAGGTGATCTGGATAAAAGGTTCCATTACTTTTAGCGCGGTAGGGGATGAAGAAACGAGCACGGGTCCTTGCGGTGTATTCGCTTCTGCGAGGACGCAGATTTGCCAATCTGCGACAGTTGCATCCGCGCTGGCATTGAGTTCATATGTCGCTTCATTTTGATCACCGGGAATCTCCACTGAGACAGGCCCCGTGACACCGGGGGGACTCCAGAGGAAACGCACGTTGATTTTCTCGTTAAACTCTGGTGTGCGAGTGATGCACATCTTGAGGGCGATTGTGCCATTCTGCACCAGCGGCACTGGCGGGGCCTCTAGATCAATTTTGAAAGGGGCTTCATGGGTCACTGCGGCGGCAATTTTATCGAGAACTATCGAATGGTAGCTTCCTTCATTGTTCACTTCCACATGGTGGATGGTATCGAATAATTTGCCCGTTAGTTCCGGGGCATCACCCGTAGTTTTAATGGAAAATTCATACAAATCCGCGCCAAGTGGTGCATCTGGTGATGCTTCGAAAACAATGGGAAAACTCTGGATGGATCGTGATATCTCCGGACTGTGGAGTGTGACTCCGGATGGCAATGTTGCGGCTTGGAAAATGGCGTCGCAAGCGATGCCCTCACGTGTGACGTTAACGACTGCTGCGTAGCGATTGCCTCTTGGAACGGGAAATGTTTTCCACTTTTGGCTCATGTTGCGCTCAACGACGGGAAGGCTGGCTGTAAGCGATGGCGACTTCGCGGCGATTTCAATGCGGTAGGTAAAATCTAGCCCACTCCGCCCGAGTTGATCGCGAATCTGCACGGTATAGTCACCGTCGGCAGGGCATGTCCAGTTGATGAGGCTGTCTGGGCTTCCTTGATCGTCGTTGGTTGCGAGCTGATTGCCAGCGGAGTCATGGAGGGAAAGGACGGCATCCAGTGGCGAGCGCAGGCGCCGGGCATGCACGCTGAGGACAAGCGCTTCATCTTTTTTCGCGTTGAAACGATACCAATCCGACGGTTTTTCCCCCTCAAGGATGCCATGGACCGCACTTGGCAGCGGCGGCATGGCGAGTGCGGATTCCACGGTGGAATGTTCCCCGCTTTCATCAAGGTAGTCCAAGGGAGAAATGGTAATCCAGTGAGGAGAGGGTGCGCTCAAGCCATCATGTACGGGGAAAATAGGGTGGCTAACATTGGAAGTGTTAGGAATTGTGAAAGTTTGGCGGATGGGGCCGGCGGGATCTCCGATGAAGGTAAATTCGCGGGTTTCGCCGGGTTTTGCACCGATTGGGAAGACGGCCTTAGGACGTGGAAACGTGCCGATGTGTAAACGGTAGATGCATTCAGCGCTCCCTTCATATGCGGCTTCATGCACTAGGATGCGATAGTCGCCATCTTCTGGAGCGATGATGGAGGCAAATGAATCAGTGCGGAGGAGCGGGCTATCATCGCAGGCGGCGAGCTCGAAACGTTTTGGATCAAGAATCGCGACGTAGGAATCAAACATCACGCGTCCTAGCCGCATGGCCTCAATTTCTACCGAGAGGCGTTGACCCTTTTTGAGGGTGCAGACGTAGTAATCATCATCTTCGTTTGCGGCGGTGCCGTGAAGAGTTTGGTCGAGTCCTACCTTTTGTGCCTGATCAAAAGTGGCGTTTGGTTCAATCTCAAGAACGCTAGGAAATTGGCCCACCCAGAAGCTGCGTAACTCAGTGATGCCGCCCGGCCCGTGGAGGCGGAGCGAGTGCTCGCCGAGTGGCGCATCAGGTGCGATCACTAACTGAGCGATCAATTGTTTGTCATCTTTGAGTGTGATATTTGTGAGACTGAGGCTAGGTTGGAGAAACAAGGCTCCTGAAATTCCAGTGAGCCTTTCTCCAGTCAAAGATATTTCCACCTCGGTGCCGCGTTGGCCGCCGGGTGGTAAAAGCTGGGTAAGTATCGGAGTGAAGCCAGCGAGCGGGGAAACTAGAAGCGCGAAGAGGATGAAAAATCGCTTCATGCTTTTTTCGCCAAGATGGCATCTAGCACAGTGCCGCCATCACAGATTTCGATGGGGCGATTCCCGGGCGACATCAGTTCTTTATCTGCATTGATACCCATCTGGTGGTAGAGAGTGGTGGCAAAATCAGCGACGTTTACGCCATCAGTTTCCACATCTCCTCCGAGGCTGTCTGATGCTCCATGGACGTAGCCTTGTTTCATCCCACCGCCGGCGAGCATGCTGGAAAACACTCTTGGCCAATGATCTCTACCGCCGGTGGCATTAATTTTAGGAGTGCGGCCAAACTCGCTGGTCACCACCACCAGCGTGCTTTCTAGCATCCCACGGCGATCCAGATCCCGGATGAGTGCGGCGATGGCCTTATCCGTGGGCGGCAGTTCTCTTTCGATACCGGCTTTGAGATTGTCGTGGTGATCCCAGCCGCCTGCGGTGAGCGAAACGTAGCGCACACCACCTTCTATCAATCTTCGGGCGAGCAGCATGCGCTGGCCTGCGGCGGTGCGTCCGTATTCGTATTTGATGGCATCCGGCTCGGATTTTAGATCGAATGCTTCTCGGGCTTTTTGCGATGAAATGATTTTATACGCGTGTTGGTAAAAAGCATCCATGGCATCCAGTGAATCGGATTGCTCCAGCGTGCGGAAATGGTGATCGACAGATTCTAACAATGATCTCCGCCGCGCAAAGCGTGCTTCGTCCACTCCTCGTGGGAGGTTCAAGTCGCGCACTTGGAAGCTGCCGTCTTCAGGATTTGCGCCCAGTGCAAAGGGGCCAAAGGCGGAGGAAAGGTAGCCGGAATTCGCATATTCATTCGGCACGGATGGCACGCAAACATAGGGAGGCAGGTCATTTCTGGAGCCGAGTTCGTGAGAGATCACCGAGCCGATCGAGGGATACTCAAGGGCGGGAGATGGCCTGTAGCCGGTAAACATATTGTGCGTGCCGCGCTCGTGGGCAGCCTCGCCGTGCGTCATGGAGCGAATAACGGTGATTTTATCAGCAATCTGCGAGGTCTCTTTCATAAGCTCGCCGAATTGGATGCCGGGGATCTTCGTATCAATCGCTCCGAGCGGGCCGCGATACTCGGCAGGGGCGAGTGGCTTTGGGTCGAATGATTCTTGGTGAGCAAGGCCTCCGGGGAGGAAAATGTGAATGATGCCTTGGGCCACGGGCTGGTGAGTGGCATGCGATTTAGTGGCAGCGGATGCTTGGTTTTTTAAAATTTGCGGCAGCGTGAGGCCGAGGCCACCTACCAGACCGACGTAGAAAAACTCACGGCGTGATGTGTAGCGTTCGAGAGAATTTCCAGGGCATTGTGGTTTCATGACGGCATGGTTTTGAGAGGTATTTTTTCTCGCACAATGCATTACTTAGCAGGCGGTGGATTCATTTCAAAATCATTTTTGGCTACCTTATGGATTGGCGGCCATCAAATCCCGCTGTAAGGCTCTAGGCCATGGAAGGACCGCAGCTTGAAGGATTACGCATTCAAATGAGGATCGGTGCGGGTGGATGTGGTGCAGTATTCTATGCGTTCAATGAGAATGGCAAAGCGGTGGCGGTGAAGATTTTCGATCAAAAGGCTATCTGCCGTGAACTCTTGCAGCGGATGACTGTGCGCCTTGCAGCCGGCGGTTGGCCGGAAGGCGTCATGCGAGTGGTATCTGCGGATTATGGAAATGAGCAGACGTATTGGACGATGCCGATGATTGGTACTCTGGGTCCGGAAGCGGAGGCTCTGCCGAGGTGTTTGCAGCGCTGCATGCAAGATCACCCGAAGGAGGATTCGTGGGGATTGGTGAAATCCATGGCAAGTGCGCTCGCCGCAATGCACGAGCGGCGGGTGGCACACGGCAACCTGAAACCTGGCAACGTTTTTTTCACCGAAAATGGCAGTGTTTTACTAAGTGACTGGGCCATCGGAAATATGCCCGGAGTTGAGAAATTTACCTTCACAGATGCAGTGCTTTATCAAGCACCTGAGCAACTGCGCCATCCGAGCGGATACCTTCTGGAAGAAGGCTACCGCTGGGATGTTTTTGCATTTGGTGTGCTATCGTATCGGATTCTCACAGGTAGATTTCCGCGGTGCCATGAGACGTTTTCCTTCGTAGCTCCACCACCCGGTGAGGTCCGCAAGGCCGGTATTCAGGCGGATCTGATTAAAGTTTCTCGAAACCTAGAAGCACAGAAGGAGGTGACGTGGCCCGGCGCTTCAACCGACCATTTGGAAATGGCTCGGCGTGGATGGATAGACCGCTGCCTCCGCCTAGATGCCGTGCAAAGGCCATTTTCCATGATAGAGGTGGCGGCTGGCCTAGAAGCACTGGAGAGAAAGTTGGAGGTGGTTGCCGAGTGTGATCATAAATTTGATCAACGCCCCAAGGCACAGAAGAAAGCCTCGGGCCATTTCAGGATCGCAGCATTCTTACTTGCGGCATGCGGGTTGATCGGCTGGCTGTGGCACCTTTCTAACGAGAATTATGATAGGAAAATCGTGGGTCTCCGTTCAGAAAAAACGGTGGTTGATGCGAGTATTTTGCAGGCGATTACCAAGAAAGAATTGGCTGAAAAACGCATGAAGCAGGCAGAATCTGTCCTGAGCTATGAGCGAGATCTTGCAATTTCGAGACTCGAGGCCTCGCGCTCCATCGGCGATCATTTATTTGCGTGGGCGATGGAGAAGGGCCATCGGCGTCTGCCACCGTTGGACGGTAGGGAAGTGCGGTTGAAGCGCTTGGAGCGCTACTTCGAGGATTTTTTAAACCGGACGGCAGATATCGGAAATTTGAGTGACGAGAGAGCAAAAGTGCGGCTCCAGTTGGCAGAAATTTCGCTGGCAGCCGGCGATGCCACGCAAGCCTCGCGCCGTTTGAAAGAAGCGATCTATGCATGGAAAGATTTACCAATGGATGCGGAGCTGCGCCTGCGGTTGGCTACGAATTCGCTGTTGCTCGCGCTGCTGCGCCAATCGGTTTCAGACCCTCAGACGCAGGCGGATTTCCTCGCCGCGCGTGAGGCGATACAAGCCATTCCTCAAGCGGATGTGGATGCAGATCGCCTATCACAACTTTCCGCAGTTCTTGATTT
>JAYULG010000379.1:0-2278 GCA_043763755.1 Akkermansiaceae bacterium
ACAGGTTGTGGAATGGGCAGTGCTGCGGCGGGGCCATTCTATTGCCCGGCAGATCGCAATATCTACATTGATCTAAGTTTCTATGATGAGTTAGACCAAACATTTGATGCACCGGGCGACTTTGCACAAGGTTATGTGGTAGCACATGAGGTAGGGCACCATGTGCAGAAATTGCTAGGTTACTCTGATAAGGTAGCAGCAATGCGGGCAAGGCCGGACTACAATCAATATTCCGTGCGACTAGAGCTCCAAGCAGACTTTTATGCAGGCGTCTGGGCGCACCACACCAAGCAATATCTGGAACGCGGCGATATCGAAGAAGCAATGCGTGCGGCTAATGCCATTGGAGATGATGCCATTCAGAAAAAAATGCAGGGCAAAGTAATACCTCATGCCTTCACCCACGGCACCTCCCAGCAGCGCATGCGGTGGTTTAAGAAGGGCTTGGACAGCGGTAAAATCGAGGAAGGTGATACATTCTCGATGCCATACGAGCAGCTGTGAGACAGGAGTTTCTCTTCTGCAAAGAGATAGAAACACAGTTAGAAGCGAGGTGTTAAAATGACCCAACATATTAAAATCAAAAATGTCACTACGTTTTTTAACATGGTAGCTGCAGATTTACCCGATGGGACTTTTTGTAGAGGTCACAAATATAGGGTATGCCGACGCAGATGATAATGAATGAAAAACGCGCGCCCAGTTTAGGCGAGGATGGCTTTGACGAGTTCCCCTGCGACATCGGTGAGGCGGTAACGACGGCCATTGTGGGAATAGGTCAGGCGAGTGTGATCCAGCCCGAGCAGGTGGAGCAGAGTGGCGTGCAGATCATGGATGCTAACACGGCCTTCCACGGCTTTATGGCCGAGCTCGTCAGTGGCGCCGTGGCTAATGCCGGGCTTGATGCCGCCTCCTGTCATCCAGAGCGAAAATCCGTGTGGGTTGTGATCCCGCCCGGTGCCTTGGGAAACGGGAAGCCGCCCGAATTCGCCACCGCAGATGACCAAAGTGGACTCCAGCAGGCCGCGTTGTTTTAAATCCGTCAGCAGCCCGGCGATGGGGGCATCCGTTTCGCGGATGCGGTTGGTGTGATTCGCATTGAGATCGCCATGCGCATCCCATGTATCGGCATCGCCACCCCCGTGATAGAGCTGGACGAAGCGGACACCCCGCTCGACGAGCCGCCTTGCCATCAAGCACTGCGTGCCAAAGGCGCGGGTGTGATCCGCCTCAAGGCCATAAAGTGTGCGGGTGGCATTTGATTCTTTTTTGAGATCCACGGCCTCGGGTGCGGTCATTTGCATCCGGTAGGCCAGCTCAAAGCTCTCGATGCGCCCGAGCAGTGCAGGGTCCTCGCTGCGTGACGCAAGGTGGGAGGAATTTAACTGCGCGAGGTAATCGAGCTGTCCGCGTTGAGATTCCCGCGAAACACCCGGTGGGGTTCCGAGATGGAGAATGGGAGTGGCAGTGGGGCGTAAGATCGTGGCTTCGTAGCGGCTGGGAAGAAATCCGCTGCCAGCCACAGTCGTCCCCTCTGGCGCACCGCGTGGATCGAAAAATACCACATAGCCCGGCAAGTCATTATTGATGGAGCCGAGGCCGTAATTCGCCCAAGAACCCGCGCTGGGGAAGCCAGGCCGGACGATGCCACTATTCATCTGGAGCAGTGCCGGCGTGTGATTGTTTGACTCCACATGGCAGCCGTGGAGGAAGCTGAGCGAGTCTGCATGCTTCGCGAGTTCCTTGTAATGCTCGCAAAACCACGCACCGCTCTGGCCGTGCTGGGCGAATGCGAAGGGAGATTTCATCAGTGGCCCCGCTTCGCCGAAGAAGGCATCTACCTCACCAGAATACTTTTTCCCGTCAAATTTCGTGAGATCGGGTTTCGGATGAAAGGTATCCATCGCCGATTGGCCGCCTCGCATAAAGAGCCAGATCACGGAATTCACCTTCGCGGGGAAATGCCCGAGCTGTGAGGTTTCCGCGCCGAAGAGGCCAGTCTGTTGCAGGACTCCCGCAAGGCCCAGCCAACCTGCGCCAGCACCTGCGCGGCGGAGGAAATCACGGCGGCTGGTCATTTGCTGGAAGCGGTTGCAATGCATGGTGGGGCGGTGGTGGTAGGGATTATTCTAGGTGGAGGAATTCGTTAGAAAGAAACAGAGTGTGGGCGAAATCCGTGAAGCCAACGTCTGGATTCGCGGCCTGAGCGATGTAGGCGAGCGCACCAGAAATTTCAAGATCCGTGGCAGGGCGGGATAGTGCGAGCAGGAAGGCGCGG
>JAYULG010000380.1:0-8045 GCA_043763755.1 Akkermansiaceae bacterium
TTTGTGACCTTTTGAGAGCATTATTTAGGAAGATAAATATAAAGAACATTATGATCAAAACGGAGAACTCGGCGAAAATGATTGCCACACAGCATTGAGTTCTGGATCCGCTTCTACCAAACCGCGAATCACTAGAAGGTGATCATTGTGAAGACGGAGTTTATTGAGATTTATAGCCAACATAAACTCCAGAATGGCCTCCCCCCTGTCCCTCTGACGCGAGTCGATGATTGCAGAAACTATATCCAGCATATGTTTGCTGAGTTTGAGGTCTCTGGAATAGTTGAGTTCAGATGCAGTCGCAGTTCGAAGAATAGCTGCCTGAATCACACCATCATTGAACCGGGAAAAAGTATCAGGATCAATTACAGTATCGATAAATGGATTGCTATCGAAACAAAGGTCATTAGATAGCACAGTTTTGTCGTCACAGAGTTCACGATCACGCGCCCGCTGAAGTGCTGCGGCGATTTGCATATAGATTGTCACTTGTGATATTTTTCCGTATTCGGCTTCGAAAAAAACAGACTCGTCTTGCAATTGAAGCGGCTCGCCACTGATCTTGGGAAGAAAGAGTGCATCTCCTGTCAATACAGATTGATTCAAGTTTTCCCCACGTTGCCACAATGCATGAGCGAGTGATTCGCTGACTTTTTGAAAAACAGTAGTTTCATAACTAAAACCACGCTCCAATAGCCAAGTCTGATGGACTGAATTCTCACCAAGTGGGGTGACGCAATACACCGACCAACCATATGGCTTGCCCTTTCCATTAACCCGCAAGTTACTTCTCAAACGCCTAAACTGCCGGGCCGAGGATGGAAATAAATGTCCCACCAGGTAATGCTTATGAAGATGGGGTTTGTCCCGTAACGATTGGCTAATCGCAAGCATGCTTTCACCATCGCTCTCGTCAGAACAAACCACGATGACCGAACCAGCCGCTGATAACTTCTCGTGAACTTCCTCTCTCTGCAAGGCAGCAAGTGTGATTACAGTCACACTATCTTTCGCTGTTCTGGGAATCAAGGAAACAAAGTGTTCAGCCAACAGTTTTGATCTCCCGTCATCTGCCGCAATTGCAATTGTAGTGCTAGCCGGTAAATCGATGTGCGCTTGGTGTTCTATCCACTTTTTGAATGCCTCACTACCTACCGTCCCCGTTACTCTAAATCCAAAAGGGCGAGGCGCGCTACCATAGGATCCTGATGCATGAAGGTTGAAGCCCAGCACTTCCTGATAGAAAGGATCCTTGTAGATCTTGCACTCCGAGGGAACCAAGTGCTTCTTTGTTATCTCAATCGTCCGTGTATCGCCGTGCGAAGCAAGGAACTCCTCTCCCGGAATCGAGATTACTTTTTGAAAAGAGCCGTCAGCCTTGGTTTCGGAGTTAGGCTCTTCTTGAAAATATACAGACTTCTCCCGAAGCTTATCATTGTCAGAGAAAACTAGAAGGTGAAAAACGCACTCTGCTTTGGCATGGTGGTCCTTGATCAGCTTACTCGCCAATCCACCGGATGAGGACGCTGAAATTAGAACGAGATAATCAGTAGTCACTTCAAAAGTCAGGTCAGGATCCATCGAATAGGAGTGAAAATTCGTGATCGTGGGAACCTCGAATTTAACTCCGCACTGCTTGGCCAATTCCTCCATGCAACGCTGATATGTGAGAGCGATTGACAAGATCGTAAAGCTGTCGATGTATGAACGCTTCACCCCAAACGGAATTGCCCTAGCCATTGCGTGAAATACTACCGCAAGTGCCGGGGGCGTTTTGATCATGTTGCCCGCACGGATAAAAACCCGGCTGGCGTTCTCCGACGGCTTTCGAAACACATAGCCCGGCGGAGCCGTCATACGAGTTCCCGTTGTTTCGACAATGTCTTTCATGCCATCTGCAACAATGGTCTGAATGTCGCTATCACTTAATTTCCACGGCACAACTGGGGCATGCCTCAATTTCCATCCATATCTGGTAAGCGTAAAAGGACATATTAGTAAGCGATTGGAATACAGATTGTGACAACCGTCCCCTCTACAGAAGCTAGACCCCCATGGACGAAGGAGTCGGGGTCAATCTCAGAAGGATCGTCTGCGGTTGCTCCGTGATACGCCTCCACAGAAGAGGTCCGCACGCGAATAAATCCTCCCAAGGTTTTTAGTAGCCCCATAATTTTGAAGAGTCCCTCCCCAGCCAGAGGTGCATTTTTCGCCGATTGGTGTTTGCGAAAGCACCGAGTAACAGCTTGCCTAGCCTGCTCAGCATCGGGCACATCATGGCCCTCAATCGTCGCAGCAAAACCCTGGCCCGAATCAAATACAGACAGCTCTAGAACTCGGACCTTGGCGCGAGAATACTCACTTCGTTGAGCCGCTATCGCGGTAAAGTAACGATCTGCTGCTTGTCTCGCGGTTAGAGAACTCACTGCCTTTTGTGCCAGTTTATCTCTGGCAATGAGTGTCGTAGCGACTCGAATACATCGAAGGTTTTGTTTCAGTCGTCCCCCACAAATGTCTAGGGACCCGTGTTCGGCAGTATTGCGGAAGAGTTCGCTCAATAATGCGCCAAACACAAAATGATAGCTGCTAACGAGTTGTTGAATCTCTCGTGCAACCTGGAGGTGCTCGAAACATAGTTCTAGTAAGCGATTTAATTCCCGATAGGATCGAATGAGTTCTCCATGTTTCACGCGATCCATCAGCTCGATTGGGGTTGGCACCTTCGAATACAAGGAGCCGTGAAATTGGTTGCGAGCGTCCTGAATAAAGATGAATTCAACTTCTTGACCTCTCCCCGACTCTTGAAGAGTTCCTCTACTCATTGCCTCCAAGCGTGGTTTCGCAGCACGGAGAACCGTCATCCGAATATCCTCTCCTTGATCTTTTTTACTCTGAGAAAATAACCACTCAGAAAAATATGCGGCAGAAAGACCATGAACCCGTCCTGTAAATCTTATGAAGGCCTCGTGATCATCTAATTTAAGATAGGTTTTGATGTCTTTGTCTGTGGTCTTGCGAGCCCAAGTCAGAAGAAACTGGCAATATGCAACAGAGTTGCCGAGGCCACCTCCTTCGTCTATATCCAATGGTAAAAGTAAAGACTGTCGAAACGTGGACGGATTGCGGAGATAGGCTTCAAACTCTGCAAGTCCATCGGATCGCTCTTCCGGCTGAAACAGGGGCTGGCGAGGTTTAGGTATTCAGTCTGTATTTTGGTGGTATTCATGTTGATGCCGTCGTCTTGCACGCTGATGAGGGCATCGCCTAGTATGTGAACAAGCTTTGGATCGATGCGGAATTGGGCTGACCTTTGCACGGCCTCGGTGATTGGAAGAATGCGGATGTCACCAGCGGCGACGTCTGCGTTGAATTGGGCGTTGGCGGCAAAAACTGCAAGTTCAGTGGAGGTTCCTTCGCGGCGTTTTCTTAATCCTACTGCGTAGAACTCAGACTTTCCATGGAGGGCGGTGGCGAGGGTGGCAGTGGCGGCCCGGGAACAAACTTCAGCGGAGCCGTGCTCGGGCCAGCGTAGTTTGCACAGATAGGTCGTGTCGAAGTAGAGTGTGTTCATTTTCCATCACGGTCATCGGAGATCATCTGGCTGGAATCTGTGCCGCCAGATAGAGCACCGGAGCGGACGAGCGCCTCATACTCTGGGAGCAGGGGCCGCTTTTGCCAATAGGCGATAGGCGGTGTTGCAGATTGAACCTTTTCCTCGATTGCAATCGCAGCCTCTAGTAGGCAAATCGTCTCCTGCGTGACGGAACGCCTGTGGGCGGCGGCCAAACTGCCTTAGCTTGTTGTGAAGGGCTTCAGGAAAGGATTTGATGACGAGCGCGGGCATGGTGCCAACAAGGTAGCTAAATGCTACTTTGTTGGCAACTTGCATGTTTTTTGGAGAGAGCATGCGAGCATGGCAGTACTTGCTTTTTGGCGGAAAGGCTGCATCTAGTTTGTCGAGCAGGGCGATGCCCACCTGTGCGGAGCCGCAGGTGGCGAGGGTGCGGAAGCGGGTTTCGGCATCGAACTCGGCGATGCTGATGGTGGCGAGTTCTTCCATGGGTTTGTTGATGCTCATGGAGCGGCCGCGAGCGAGTTCGCGCAGGCGGGCGTGTTTGTCATCGGGTAGGTGGATGGTGAGTGTGCTCATGGTGTTAGATGGTTTTCAGAAATTGGGCCGGGGCTGGGATTTCGTAGTGAGGAAAACGCTGGGGATGCGCTGTTAGGTGAAGCGGATCTCTAAGGCACCGAAGGCGGAGTAATCTGCGGGGGTGCAGGTGAGGACGATGACTTGGAGGCCGCGAAGGGCGGCAAGGTTGAGCATGCGTTGGAGGGATTGGACGCGGGTGGGATCGGTGTAGGCGAAGGCATCGTCGAAGAGGATGGGGAGGCAGCCATCGTGATCTGCGGCGAGGATTTCTGCCATGGCGAGGCGGACGGCTGCCGCGACTTGCTCTTTGGCTCCGCCGCTGAGGGTGGAAAAGCTGAAGGCGGGATCGCAAAGGCGGATGAGGTCGAGTCCCGCGATGCCGCTGTCTGAAAGCTGGATGCGGACTTCTGTGCTGGGGCCAAAAAGGCATTGGAGGTAGCCTGAAATACGGTCGGCGAGGGGCTGGACGAGGCTGCGGTCAATGGCATCGCGCGCATCGGAGAAAAGCTGGTGGAGTTTCCCGATGGCGTTGGCGCGGCGTTGTTCAGAGGTGTGGAGTTGCTTGGCAGCCTCGTGGCGGGCTAGGGCATCGCTAAGATCGGCTTGAGGATCTGTGGTGCCATCAAGAGTGAGGTGGGCGCGGGCGGTGGTGCGCTGATCTTCTGCCTCGCGGCGGCGGGTTTCTTGCTGGGTGATGGCGCGGTGGAAGCGATCGAGATCAGCGGTGAGAGATTCCGGGGCGAGGGCGGCTAGGGATTTGCGGGTGGCGGTGATTTGATGGTTGGCCACCTGCTCGGCTTCACGGGCGTGGGTGAGGGCGAGCTGGCGAGTGGGGCCATCGCCGTAAGTTTCTTCGAGGACTTTGATGCTTGTCCCGATGTCACGCAGGGATTGGCGGGCGGTGGCGATCTGATCGTGGTGCTGTTGCAGGATGTGAGTAGCCGTTTCGAGAAGGGTGTGGTTTCGCTCGGCGGAGCGGCGTGCGGAAGACTCGGTAGTCTCGGCTTGGGCGAGAATTTCTTGGGAGGACAGAAGGGAGGCGTGTGCTTCTGCTAGAGTAGTGGCGAGGCAGGTGAGAGTTTCATCGCCAAGAGCATCTTTGCGCCGCTGGACCTCGGCAGTCGCGCCATCCATGGAATGGGCGGCTGCGGCTAGCTCAGTGCCGAGCGAGGAGCCGCCCAGGGTTTTCCAACGGGTATCGAACTGGGCGATTTGTTGTTCGAGTGTCTGGCGTTGCTCGAGGATGGTGGTGGCGTGATCGAGATCGTGAAGGGTGAGGCGGGCAAGTGCATCGGACAGGGCAATCCGTGAGGAATCAGCGTGGGTGCGAGCTTCTGAGAGAGATGCGCCGCCGCCGGGGCGGATGCGGAGCCGGGTGGCAGTGCCGATCGTTATTTCACTGACATCGGTGAGGATGCGGGATTCTCCTGCGGAAAAGGGTAGGCCGTCGAGAATGACGGTGGTGTCGGATTGGAGGAACTCGATGCCAGTGGCCATGGCTTCAAGGGTAGCAGTGGCCTTGGTGGAGTGGCTGTCGAGTTTCCGCAGGGTTGCTAGGTCTTTTGAAGTGAGTTGCGGGAGCTGAGAGAGATAGGCTTGAGTTTTACCGAGATCGAGACGCACGCTTTCTGCCTCACGAGAGCGAGATGCAAGGCGCTCATGGGTTTCGGTTTTTTCGTTGGCACTGAGGATGGCGGTAGATAAATCGTGTCGAAGCCTCGCTCGCCGTGTGGCATCGGTGGCTTGACGGTGGGTGAGATCGGCGGCGTGGCTGGTGGCACGGGCGGATTCTTGGGCGGCAGATAGAATTGTTTGTTTTTCCTCAGCGGGGATGAGTTTTGTGCGGGCGGTTGTGGCTTGGTCATGGAGTGCGAGGATTTTTGCATCGTCTTTAGAAACTTGCTCGCGATGGGTGGCGGTGGTTTGGAATGCGAGGAAATGGGTTTCTTCTTGGCGGCGGAGTTCCGAGACTTGGGTGAGTTTTGTGACGGTTGCGGCGTGGTGTTTGCGCAGATCCGGGAGTGCAAAGTCCGCCTCGGCGATTTCGCTTTCGGCACGGGCATGTGCGTCCACGGCTTGATCAAGGCGGGCGGCGGTTTCTTGGGCGCGGTGGAGATCTTCTTCGGTTTTTGAAAGCTGGGTTCTGGCGAGCTCGGGCTTGCAGCCGGCTTTCGGTTTGCCAGTGGCGGTAAAAATTTCGTCGTAGGCGGTGGCGATGCGTTCACGGACGCGCTGGTCAGTGGCGGACTGCATGACTGCGGCGATGCCATCATTTTGTAGCCGCTGGACGAGTGAGTCTTTATGGGTGGACGCGTGCTCGGCTGGGTCTGCGCCGGAGCTGCCTTGCCAAACCCAGAGGTGGGACCATGTGTATGCGAGCTGGGCGAGGCTGGCGCGGCCGCCGGACTCGATTTTTAGAATTTCCGATAACTTGGTATCGGCTTCTTCGTCCTTGAGCGTGGTCATGCCTGCGCCAGTGAGGCGGGTGCTGCCCTTGGTAGCTGCAAAGCGTTTTTCGAGTTCCCACGTGGTGCCGGCTGCCTCGAAGCGGAGTGAAACTTCTGGTTCGCCGTGATGGATGCTGGAACTCATTCCCTTTTGAATGCTGCCACCCGTTTTCGCACGGAGGAAAAGTGCGCGGTGGATGGCCTCGGCGAGGGTGCTTTTCCCGGATTCGTTAGGACCGCCGATGAGATTGCGCAGGGGATCGAACGAAACGGTGAGCTCTTTGTGGACGCGGTAGTTGCGAAGGGTGGCGGAAATAAGGCGCATGTTGGCGGGTTATTAGGCGAGACAGGCGGAGTAGAGTTCGCGGAGGGCAAGCCGCGCAATAGCGGCATCCTCACCTGTGCCGTGGATTTGGGAAACGAGCTGGCCTGCCACGGTGGCGATGAGCGGATCGTCCGAGCGGTAGGTGAGGGCAATAATTTCCTCATCCGTGGGGGCGATGGTCACGCGGTGCTCTAGCTTCAAGCGGAGGAGGCGAGATTCCCACGATTCCAAGATTTTTTCCAAATTCCCGGATGCCTCAATGCCGAGCGAGCCGTCCAGTGCGAGTGAGAGTAGCTGCTCGTCCGCCCGCTGGCCGAGCGTCTCGCTCATCTGGGTGGAAAAATGGGCGAGGCTGGCATCTTCCGAGAAACGAAAGGCGATTTTTTTCCAAAGAAAGCGGCTGCTGGTGACTTTCTCGACGATGGGTGCTTGCCCGCGAGTGACGGTGACTTTGAGGAAATTCCCCGGATCGTTTGCATCGCCTTTGGGAAAGCGGTCAATTTCTGGAGTGCCGCAATACCACGCTTTTGGCCCCACTTGCTTGGTGCCGTGCCAATCGCCAAGGGCGATGTAGTCGATGGCATCCAGCGGCAGGCGGGAGAGATCGATCCAATTGACCACTGAGGAACTGTTATGCTCGTCATCCAGCGAGGAGCCGAATCCTTGCACGGTGCCATGGGCTAGGACGATCCGAGGTAAGTCATGATCCATCACGGCTGAGCGGATCCAAGCCGTGGGATCGCCGGCATCGTGGCGGCGGAGAAGGGGAGCCGGGTAAATGACGGCGCTTTCCAGATGCAACGGTTCCGGTTTGAGAATGACTTGGAGATTCGGTGCGAGATCTAGCTGTTCTCGCTTAAAAAATTCCTGCTCCCAGATGCTAGCGGGGCCTGCGTGGTCATGGTTTCCCGGAATGACGAGCACCGGGATTTCCATGGCACCGATGGCAGCACATGCGGCAGAGACCGTGGCTTTGGTGGCTTGAGACGAGTCGAAAAGATCGCCCGCCACGAGGATGAAAGAGGCGCTGCTGGCGGCTGCTTGATCTGCTAGATTGCGCAATGTTTGAAAACGCGCCTGCTGGATGCGATTGCGCTTAGACTCCTCATGGATGGACGCAAAC
>JAYULG010000381.1:0-7979 GCA_043763755.1 Akkermansiaceae bacterium
GGGGAATGAATGACTCTGGCAAAAGCGCTGCGAGGCCGAGTTGCTTCTCGGTGAGGCGCTCAATGATGGACTCGGCCATGGCTTGATCCTGCACCAAAACTGCTTGGAGATGCGAGCCAAGCGCGGCTTCCACGGCGCGTGCGCAGGAATGATCCGCCTCGATGAAGGAGGCGAGCACGCCGTGGATGCCGGGCTTGAAGGTTTCTGCTTGGCCGAGGCCGCGAAGGACATTTTGCGTGCCTTTTTCAAATCCCTCACCGCTTTCCACGAGCTGGCGTACGGCATCGAAACGGGCGGAGCGCTGGGCGAGGAGTTTATTCGAGGCAATGGCAGCCACCCGCGCAGCATCGAGATCGCCACGGGTGTGTTGGTAAATGCGCTCTGCACTTTGGAAGGCTTCTTCGAGTTCTGCGAGCTGTGAACCAGTGGCCTCGACTTGGCTAGCAATGCGGCCTTGCTCAGAGCGGAATTCTTCGATTTCGAGGCGCAGGCGTTGGCTCTCATCGCCGAGCTGACGGGCACGATCACGGTTCCCTTCGAGCTGCGCAAGGGCACTCTCGATCTTCGCTTGGAGCGAGGCGATGAGTGCCTGGGTGCGATTTGCTTCGCCACGAGTTTCGCGGAGGGATGCCTCAATTCGCTCGCGTTCCTCGCGGGTGGCCTTGGTCCGGCTTTCCTGCTCAGTGAGTTGGATTTCCTTTTCCGCGATGAGGCGGCTGAGCTGATCCAATGATTCATTTGCAGCGACGAAATCGAACTCCTGCTGAGCGAGCTTATCGCGGGTGGCAGCGATTTCCTCGTGATTTTGGCGGATGCGCGATTCTAATTCCGACTTCCGCTCGTCATTGAATGCCATCCGGCCAGCGGCGGAATTAAGGGCGGTGCGGTGTTCGTTCAGTCGTTGGCGTAGCTCGGCAAGCTCCCCCTCGAAGATGCGTGCCGCATTGCGCGCATCTGCCACGGCGGCTTCTTTTGCGGGGAGCTGCATTGCCAACTCTGTATCGCGCACTTCCAGACCTCTCACGGAGACGGTGAGTTCATCACGCTCAGCCGTAAGTTCTATAAATTTTTTGTGGCCGAGGTGGGTGTCCAGCACTCGGGTATCAGCGGCGAGTGCTTGGTAGCGGCGGGCCTTGGCGACTTGGCGTTTGAGAGAATTCATCCGGCGTTCTTGCTCAGCAAGGACATCTGAAACGCGGAGCAGATTCGCTTCAGTGAACTCCAGCTTTCGCAGCGCTTCCTTTTTCTCCTTTTTAAACTTGGTGATGCCAGCGGCCTCCTCGAAGACGGCGCGGCGTTCTTCGGGCTTTGAAGAAAGGATTTGGTCGATTTGCCCCTGTGCCATGATCGAGTAGGCAGTCCGCCCAATGCCCGTATCCATGAGCAGATCGTGGATGTCCTTGAGCCGGCAAAGCGTGCCATTGATCCGATATTCTGAGCGGCCATCTCGGAAAACGCGGCGAGTGAGCGCCACCTCATTGAAGTCCACTTTAAGAGGGCCTTCGCAATCGGCCATCGTGAGCGTGACTTCTGCCATGCCGAGCGGTTTGCGTTTCTCGGTGCCATTAAAAATAACGTCTGCCATTTCTCCGCCGCGCAGTGCCTTGGCTGATGTTTCCCCCAGCACCCAGCGAATGGCATCTACCACGTTTGATTTACCACAGCCATTCGGACCTACGATTCCCGTGACGCCTTGCGCAAATTCAAAAAGTGTCTTGTCCGCAAACGACTTGAAGCCATGGATTTCCAGAGTTTTTAGATACATGCAGATGGGAGTGGTAAAAGGTCTCGTCCAGCACCGCGCTAGACCCTTCTACATTACCTTCTCCGAGCAACTTTGCAATCTACGAGGGCCTGAACACACCGCATGTGGTGGTCTTTTGCTGGTAGCCACACCACATTTGGTGCTTCGCGGTATTTCGGAAAGCTTAATAGAATTGCAAGCATCGGCAGCTAGAACACTATTTTCTATCCTTCGCCCGCTGGAAACGAGAGCGGCGCCCTGCATCAGGTGGGGGGCTGGTGGGAGATTCCGTAGGTGCGCTGGGTGGCGGCTGCGGGATGGCTGCGGGCGCAGGTTTCGGCGTGCGGACTCTTGGCTGGGGAACTCTGGGAGTGCGCTGAGGAAGAGAGAATTCTGGCAATTTCCAGCCGCTCCGCGTGATGAGAGCCTCCGTGAGGACAAGCAGCAACAAGGCGATGCCAAGGGGTAAGCGCAAGGATGTCTCGGCGACGTAGGACGGGCGGAGCCACGCCTTTGAGAGATCGAGAAGCTCGCGTCCTTGGGTTTGATTGGAAACTGCGCGCAGTTCAGCGAGCCGCTCTGGCTCGAAGTTCCACTCGACGGAAGAGCCAACATTTAGGGGGCCGAAAGGCAGCGCATTCTCGCCGACTTGCACGGCCCCTCGCACGACGCTTCCTTCCGCAAGATCCCGCGAAAGGGAGAAGTGGCCCGGCGCGATTCTGCGCCATGCAAGGTCAAGCATCTGGCCAGTGGAATCATCTTTCAAGCGGATCTTCGGCGGCGAAGCGGCAAGCTTCTCTGCCCATAACTCGGAATCATAAAGAAGGTCCAAGGTGAGGCGCGTCCCGTCTAGCCGATGGCGCAGGGCGATCCCCGGCGGGTTGGCATCGCCCATCAGGAAGCGGCCTACCGTTTGGAGAAAATCGCCGTAGCCGTCCCATTCTCTAGCAGATTTAGAAAAATCGCCGCCTAGCGGAAATGAGATAGCAGCACTTCTGCCCAATCCACGGCGGGCATGTGCCATCAAGGGCGCAAGGTATTCATCTTTTGAAATTAACGAAACCGTCGCATCTTCCCTCGCATAAGAAAGATTGTAGCCATCCACCTGAGAGAACCAAGCTAAGGGCTTTGGGGAAATTTCAGACCATCGTCCTGTTGCCTGAACTGAGACTGGATCCTCGATAAAGGCGGAGCGGGCGATTGAAACAGTCTCCTGCGCGAAGATCCGGGGGATGTCCATCGGCTGATCCGAGAAAAACATCCGGCCATTTCCAAGCTTGGCAATTTCTTCTAGCAATGCGGAATCTATATCTTTATTGGTGCCCAGCCCGATGACGGAAATGGTAGCTCCTTCTGCAGTCATACTTTTAATAAGATTCTTATAGTCGCCCGGTTCTTCAGAATCTTGTGCATCTGAAAAAAGTATAAGATGGCGGGTGCCGGCTGGAGATTTTTTCAATTCATCCCAAGCAGCCTTAAGTCCATTGTAAACATAGATACCACCACCGGAAGATGTCACTTTGCGGACGCGTTCGCTCAATTCCTTGCGCCGCCCTTCAATGCGAGTGAGCGGCACCACGGTGGTAGATTCACTGTCCACGGCGAACACAGCGACTTGATCCATCGGCCCTAACAGATCAATCGCATTGGCCGCACCGGAGTTTGCGAGATCCATTTTTGTTTTTCCTCCGCCTACTTCCACAGCCATCGATCCGGAGCGATCCATCACGATGGCAAGGGCCACGGCCAGCTTGCGGTGCTCGGATTTCAGCTCCATGGACACGGGCAAAAGTGCATCAATGGGCGATTGGAAATAGCCACCCGAGCCGAATGAATATTTCCCACCCGCCATCAGCAGGCCGCCGCCTTGCTCGCGAACAAAGAAATCTAGGGCTTTCATGAAATCGTCCGGAATCTCATGAGCGGGCACGTTGTTGAGGATCACTGCGCGGGCACCCGCGAGAATGCCGGGCTTGAGCTGGGCCAAGTCAGAGACGGTTTCGACCGTGAAATCGAGAGCAGAGAGGGCTTTGCCCACTGGATCATCTTGATAGCGAGTCACGAGAATCATCCGTGGTCCACCAGTGATTTCAATCCAGCGTGTGGCAAAATTGTTACCCGGGTGGGGATCATCACTCGAGCGAATTTCTGCCTCGTATTGGAAGCCTCCTCCGCGCGGGATGCGATCCGTGAATGCGACGGTGGCGAGGCCATTGACAAGGGTGACTTGTGATTCGGTGAGGGTCTGGCCATTGCGCCGCAAAATTAGCGGAAAGGTCGCATCCGTTGCCCCACGGACCGTGATGGAAATGAGGAATGGCTCGCCCACTTGCACACGCTCGGGGAAGGCGAGGCGGGAGAGACGGAAGTCACGATCTTGGTCCTCACGGATAAGGCGGAAATCGAGTGGGATGCCCCGCGCCTGAAGCTGGGCTGCAGCTTCTTGCAGTGGCTCAGTGGCGAATCCATCCGTAAATAACAACACCCGCGATGGGCGTTTTTCATCAGCCTGTGCTGCGATGGATTGCAAGGCGAGACCCGTCTGAGTGAGTGTGCGTGCCCCAGTGAAGGATGAACCATCTGCCCCTACTTCCGCAATCTCGGAGGCATAGTTATAGTAATGAATGGTATCATTACGGCTAGGCTCACTGGCTTCCAATAATCGCTGCCATTCAGGTAGCCCCTTATCGATGAGGTCTTCCGTGGAGTTTGAGCGATCCAATAATACATATAGATCCAGCGAGTTTTTTTGATGCTGGATGACAGGCTCAGCAAGCGTAAAAACAGCAAAAATTAGTATAAGCAGACGCAGCGGCGAGTAGAGCATGAGATCACGCCAAAACCAGCCCAGAAGCAAAAGCGCGGGGATGAGTAAAATGTATTCTGGAGCAGAAAAATTCATGCGATGGCTTTTCCGGTGGTAAAATTCCATGAAACGAGCATTGCGGCTAACAATGCGAGAATCCAGATGCGCCAAAGCGGGTCCGGACGAGTATGTAGTTCTACGGTGGATGAAACTTCTAACTTCTGGTCTTCTGATTTCGCGCACTCGCTGAAATCGGCTTCTCGTATATCTGCGAAATAGACCGCCGCGTTGAGAAGAGTTGCTCCATTTTGGGTAGCAGTGAGGAAACCGGGAGTGAGTGGGGCAGTGCGGGATGTTTCAGCAAATGCGCTTGGTTTGCCTGTGAGATCGGTGCTTGTGATGAGTAGGGGCAGAATTGGCGAGGTTGTGATACGCAGCGGTTGGCCGGTCTCGAGAATGGCGGAGGAGGGGGCTATCTTGCGATCACGTATCGATTCAGCGAAGCGGTGCAGTAGGATGATAAAGGCTGGAAGGTTCTCTGCATTTGAAAGGCGGAGATCGAAGTTAAAACAAAGTTGGCGAGCATTCTTTGTTTCACGCAAAAAGATCAATGGGCGTTTGTCTTGCCATAGGATCACCTTATCAGTTGTGAGGCGATCTAGCTCAATGGTCTCACGCACGAGTAGTGATTGCCAATTGAGACCTTCAAGAAACGGGTGGGGTTCGGCCACGATTCCACCCCTGAGATAGGCTCCTGTGAGGGTGCTGTCTTCCACAAAGATAACCGAGTTCCCCGGCGGCAGGATGGGGTCAAGAGGATCGTAGGAGGCAATCGAAAGATCGGCTGCCGCTGTATCCTCGGTGGGAATTGCAGTGTCTATGGAACGAAGGAGTTTCTGCGTGAGACTGGCAAAGGCGGGTGAAGTAGCGGTAAAGATATTGAGTGGTTTTGGCCGTGGGGCGACGAGTGGTAAGGTATCATCCAACGTGAATCGATCCGCAGATAAAACCACTTTTACCTCTTCTGCCTCTACAGGAAATGCAGACTGCAATGTCACCATCGCACCGGGTTCAAGCCGGATAGGGCGTGGTTCGCTTTTGCCAGTGGCAGTCTGCACCACCCAAGTGCGCTCGCTCACGGATCGACCATAGTTTTTAACAAGAGCGCGCCAGACGAGCACACTATCCTCGGTGGTGAATGATATTCCGGTGAAGCCCACATTTTCAATCGGCTCACCTACTGAGATGAGCTTTGCCTCGTATGGGAGAGAAGAGTTTGGCGTATCTGTTAGGTAGATGACAATGCCATCGCGTGAGACTAGTGAGCGAGCGAGCCGTAGTGCTTGTGCAGGATCATTTAGACCATCAAGCGGCTGCCATTTTTCGAGAATAGCGCATAGTTCCGTGATGGATGTGCCTGTGTAGAGACGGGCACGTGCGGGCGCGGATTCGAGGACTGTGAGTTCGAGAGCGGCGGCAGTTCCCTGCATTTTTGGGATAGAATTGTTTAACTGGCGAATTGCTCCTGCTTTGAAGACACCCATTGAGGCCGATGAATCAATCACGATGGCGATGCGTTGCACACTTTGTGATTTCTGATAGCGCGGCTCTGCGAGAAACCAAGCGAGGAGCAATACAGCGAGCAATTGCATCCAAAGGGGGACAGAGGGTATCAAACGATCTATGCGCCGCCCGCTAGTGGCGTCTCGCTGGGCACGCTCTAGTAGAAATAATGTCGAAACTGGCAGCTCTCGGCCTTTACGTTGAAGGAAATGAATCGCTAAGATCGCGGGTATGCCGAGAAGGGCAAGAAGGCCAAGAGGATTTGCGAGAGTGAGCACTGGGATCTAATACAATTATATAGTTTCCAGCGCTCCGAAGGGCACAGCTTCATGAAACAGCGCAGAGGAAAGATCGCCCTCGGCAGGGATGCGGGCGAGTGTGGCTTGATGGCGGCGAGTCTGGTGTTTCCACAATTCAAAATGTTTACTATAGGCATCCAGATAGCGCCGCAACGTAGTAGGTTCTATACGATGAGGGTGGTGAGTCTTTTGTTCTGGATCGATAAATTCATAATTTCCAGACCATGCTGGGTTTGCCTCTTCTTGAAGGTATGGAGCGAAAATTATAGTATTGCTATGACGCTGGCCCAAGTGACGAATCGTTGGCGCGGGTTCTCCGGGAAACAACAAATCTGAGAGAAGGATGCGAATGGCATTCGATCTCATGGGTATGCGCGAAAGTTCAGGCGGCTGCGCGGGGTCCTGCGCAGGCATAGCACGGGATGTCTCGAGCCAGCGGTGATTTCTAATGGATAGCGGATCCAGCGGTAGGTATGCCGCTCCACGCACGGCGTGTAGCGTAAGGGATGCACCCGCTGCTTGGGCACTTTCTGCGATTAAATAGAATAACTCTGCAGTGCGGGTGGCCTTTGCTTCTGTGAAAAACATGGAGTCTGAGGCATCGAGAATCAGATCCACTACCGGGCGGACTTCTTCGCGGAAAAGTTTAATGGTATAGCTGCCGGTGCGTGCATAAGCCTGCCAATTTATGTGGCGTGGATCATCACCTGGCGAGTAAGCACGGTGATCGTGGAAATCTAATGAAGAACCAGTCCCTCCGCCGTTAAATTCACCGGATTGCCCTTTCCAGACACGCGAGCGGAGAGGTATGCGCAGCCGCCCTGCAAGGTGCAGCGCGCGGGTGTGGCAGTTTTTCAAACTTTCATGCTCCATCTCAATTAGATTGCTGTGTGGCGCTTTGCTTCAAGAATGATGGCGTTCTTCGCATTGATTATTTGAATCGATTTAAAAAGTAATAATAGCATCAAAATGATATCGACTACCACGATGGATGTTAAAAGATCTAATTTCGAAAACTCAGAATATTGCGCCATCAACCAGACTACGAATGGATTCCAAATAAACAGCCAAAGGAAACTACGATTTGACGTTGCTGAAGTGAGTCCTGAGAGCACGAGCGCAAGGACCCATGTCCCTAGCAGAAAAAGCAGGTAGTTAGAGACTCGCTGGCCCTCGCCATTGAAGAAAAAACTCTGAATGACTGCGGGCAGTAGCAAGGCGCCGATGGTGGCGTGTATATAGATGAGAGTTTCAATGTTGTTTGCAGTTGCTGGATGGAGAAAGGCAATGCCAACCGCTAGAATTCCAACAATCATTGTGAATACAATTCCTGAAGCTAAGCCCGGATTAAAGGCGAGACCAATAATGCTTCTCAATGGCGGAGATTTTATCCAACTCAGATGGACGATGGGTAGCAAGCGATTTGATTCCGTGAGCGCGAGCATGATTGCGGGGACTACTAATAGAAACAAGATAACTGCAAGAGCTTGTTCGTGAATGCTAGAATACAGAATGAATGGGATCAAACAGAGCATTAGCACTAAAGTGATCAACCTGCGCGGTGTAG
>JAYULG010000382.1:0-2243 GCA_043763755.1 Akkermansiaceae bacterium
CAAGAATTCGCAGAACTCGTCACCCACGCGCATGAGTATAACTGGCTCGTCTTTACCAGCCCGAATGGGGTGGAGCATTTTTTCGAGGCATTTTACAAAGCCTTTGAAGATGCGCGCAGCTTGGGGAATCCACGCATCGCCGCCATCGGCGCAGGCACCGCTGCAAAGATCCGTGACTATCGATTCGCCGTGGATCTGATACCAGAGCGCTTCGTTGCGGAAGGACTCATCGATGCTTTCAAAAAGGAAGATATTGAAAATCTAACTATGCTCTGGGTGAAGGCCGCAGAGACTCGCGATATCGTGGGCGAAGGTCTTACCAAACTTGGTGCAATCGTCGATGAATGCATCGCCTACCGGACGGTCCCCGAGACTGAGGATCCCACTGGCGCGCGTGCCCGTTTGGAGGAAGAAGGCGCGGATCTCATCACCTTTACCTCCAGCTCCACGGTGGATCACTTCTTCGCCCTCGGGCTTGATTGGCCGGAAAACTGCGGTGCGGCCAGCATCGGCCCAGTCACCAGTGAGACGTTACGAAAAAACGGCCAAAAGCCAGCTTTCGAAGCGGCACAGCACGATATCCCCGGGTTGGTAAAAGCGATTTTAAAACACTTCAAAAAAAGCCAATGAGAAAGATCCCCTCGGTCAGCGGCGTTAAGTTTTGCACCATGATCAAGCCCACGCTATTCGCTGCGTTTTTCGCGCTCATTTCGCCCCTCCATGCTCAAATCGGACTCGGTGCAAAGCCTATCGATGGGGCGGAACTCATCATTGATGGCACTCGCGAAATGCTCGACAGCAAGTGGATCTATTGGGAAGGCCCCGGCTTCGCCTCAGCAATGCCCATCAAATGGAAAATTGTAAAAGATCCCGTCGATGAGGGGAATGCCCTGATGTCTGACGATCCCGTCGCCTTTGGCGGTAAATATGGCACGGCAGACATCGTGACCAAAAAAGAATACCGGGATTTCCGGCTCCACATCGAATTTCTGGTCAGCAAGGAGGGCGGGAATAGCGGTGTTTATTTACAAAATCGCTACGAAATCCAAATCCTAGATGGAGATCGCACAAAGCACGGCATGGGCGCTGTGATCAACGAAACGGAATCGCCCTATCACCTCTACAAAGGCGCTGGTAAATGGAATTGCTACGATATCGTTTTCCGCGCAGCCCGCTTTAAAGATGGCAAACTAACCGAGAAACCCATGGTCACGGTTTATTTCAACGGTACTAAAGCTCACACCGATCAGGTCTTCAATAAAATCTGGGGAGGTCCTAAGTCTGGACTTGATGGTGGCAACGATGATGGCAAAGGCATCACCGATTCGCCCGGCGGCCTCAAGCTCCAGAACGAGGGGCATGATGTGCGTTTCCGTAATACTTGGATCAAAGAACTCGATCTGAAAACGCCCTCCACAGACTTCACCGACTAGTCGTGCGCATTTTGCCATTTCCACCTTGCGGAACATGGCAGACTTTGGTTTTTTTCCCGCAGGCGCTAAGCCGCTGTAGCTCAGGGGTAGAGCAATTCATTCGTAATGAATAGGTCGTGAGTTCGAATCTCACCAGCGGCTCCATGCGTCACTTCCGCCAAGATCTGAGAGCGCAGCAGCGGTTTGCAAAATGGAATGTCCCAGCGTTTCATGCATACCTTAGCGAAAGTTGCGACGGCGGCGGAGACTGATCGCAACTGCCGAAAATGCGAAAATTAAAGAAGAACTGGGTTCAGGCACGAAAGTGTGGGTTTGTGAGTCAGCTTCCAAGCTTGGACTGACTGCACCTAGTCCTGAGATTCTTTTTTGGCTTCTCCGCGAAGATGCGTCACTTGTTGCTAAATCTGTGCTTTTCCATTGGATCGCATCCGCGTAGCAACGATCCCCATCGGCAGTTGGGAACGTCCAAATATTAAAATCACTGTCTGCGCGAGTGAGCAGCCATTTACTGCCTTCGACTTGGCGGTCTTCTTTTCGAATCCAAATGTATTCGTTCAATCCGGAGAAGCTCAGCGCGCTCGCACACGTGATACGATTTGTGGCATCGTTACTCAAATAAACGGGGGAAGGCGGAAATTCGATATCCTGACCGCAGGTGGTTTGATCAAAGGTAAGTTCAATGATAAAACAATCTTCAATCGCAATCCCCGTGCTATCGGCGATGAATGCGCCAATTTCCATCCCACGCTGATGGGTTTGACCTTGGAGCTTCACTACTACCACGATGAAAATTGCGATATTTAAATAAAT
>JAYULG010000383.1:0-7914 GCA_043763755.1 Akkermansiaceae bacterium
TAATGTAGGCACCCTGCAAAATTGGGCATTTCTTTGCACTTCTCATGCGGTTTCCACGAGATTAGCCTACTGCGTGTTTCAAATCATCTTCAATGAGATCAGTGCAGCAGAACTTTCTCAGCTCGGCACCCTCGAGCAGCTAGAATTGCTTGAAGAGTTCAAGGTGGGCAAAGCGGATCTAGACAATCTTAACGGCGAGCGGTTTGGGAAAATAGATCGTGACGGACGGGTGTTGTATCGTTTCCGCGCGAAAGAGTATCGATTTTATTTCGAGGTGAAAGATGGCTCCGTGGTGGTGCATCGCGTGTTGCACAAAGGGACGTTTTCGGATTTTAAATTTCGCTCCAGTCTGCCATTGGCGGAGGATGAGGTGTTAGCAAATTCCAAGTTTTTTTGGAAACTCATCGATGAAGGGCGCAACGCACGGAGACTGTAAAATCTGGTAGATTTTTCTTTCAAGGGTCCCGGATAGTACGTCAAGGTTTGTGAATGATGAAGTGGATTTTATACTTGGTTCTCGCAGCTCTCGCTGGCGGAAGTTGGATGCTCTACTCAAAAACAGATGACAAAATGTCAGCGCTCAAGGCAGAGATTGCTGCCGTTGAGGAAAAGGGCGATCCGGAGGAAAAACTACCCGATCTCAATAGCCAGCTTCAATCCGCCGAGGGCGAGCGGACCTTCAATGGAATCCTACTTACCTTCCTCGGCGCCGGTCTCGTGGGAATTTTCTTCGTCCTTACGGCATTGCCATTCTTAGCACAGCGAATGACTCATGCCGTTTACGATAGTGCGGAAATCGTGGAAAAAGATGCGATGCACGAGGCCCGCTCAAAAATGGCGCAGGGCGACTACGAGGGAGCCATCGAAGCGTGCAGAAATGCGGCAATCGCAGATCCGCTGAATCGCTTGCCGTGGGTAGAAATTGCTAAAATTCAGAAGGACAATCTCGGTGATCCCAAAGCTGCAATCCAGACGATCCGTCAAGCCTTGGAAAACCACGAATGGGAGATCAATGACGCGGCTTACTTCCTTTTCCGCCTAGCTGAACTCTATGATGAAGTGGATAACGACCGCGTCTCAGCGATGGCCATCATGCAGCAAGTGATCGATCAATTTCCTAACACTCGCCACTCGGCTAATGCCAATCACAAGTTGCATGAATGGACACTGCAGGAGGCGGCCAATGAAGAGCAGCGTTTCATCGATCAGCAGCGAGGATAGGCCCGAAAATCTGAGATGCACTAACAACACCTAGACCGTGCAAAGTGATGTTATGCGGTATTTCACAGTGTAAGAAATGGGGCCGCTTGTTGATCGCGAGGCATCCACTTTTTGCGGCAGCACTCGGTGCGGTGATATGCGTCAGCCTCGCCGCACAAGGGCATTTTTACGGAGTCCTCGCTGCGGGCGTTTTTGGATTAGTAGGATATTTTTTGCGAGGTTGGAAACAAGCTGCGGGATGGGGAGCTTGCTGCCTCATAGCAGTGGGAATGTTTAGCGGGAGAGAGCGGGCGCAGGCCACTAGCGAGAGTGCCCTTCTTGCCTCTGCCGGCGGCGTGCATAGTGGGCGAATTTTAGAAGATGGTAGAGGCGGCCGATTCTGGAGCGCACCGGCGGAGCTTCTCACAGGCCCTCAAGCAGGCGCAAAAGTCCGCTGGCAGGGGAATGGAGAGTTACCCGTGGCGGGTGCCTCTGTCACAGGCCGCGGAAGTTTTGAGCCGCTGCCCGTGCCGCAGAATCCGGGGGAATTCGATCAGGCAGAATGGCTGCGTAATCAGGGGATTTCTGCAGTTTTCAATGCAGCACACATTCCGAATCAGGTCGAAATAGGCAAATTTGCCGCAGCGGCCGCACGTTTCCGTGGTGGTTTTCGCACGGCAGTGACGACTGGGCTTGAAGAACAATCACAGGAGGCGCGGGTGATCCGCGCAATCGTGATCGGCGAGCATCCGCAAGAATCGGAAGTGCTCGTCGCGGCATTTCGCAACAGTGGCACGCTCCATGCGTTCTCGGTAAGTGGGCTGCATGTTGCGATGGTGGGGAGCATCGCGTGGATCGTCTTACGGGTGCTACGCGTTCCACGGCGGTGGGCGATTCTCATCTTGTTACCGCTGATTTTTGGTTACTCGTGGCTGACGGGAAACAGCCCTCCAGCGGTCCGTTCCGCATGGATGGCGGCGGTGTTTCTGGGGGCATTTATTTTCCGCCGGAAGCCGGATATGCTCAATGCACTGGGAGCCGTAATGCTCGCCGCAATGCTGTGGGATGGGCGCTTGTTGTTCCAACCTGGGGTCCAGCTCTCTTACGGGGTGGTGGCAGCCATTTCCATCGGGATGGGATGGGCTAGCCGGGTGTTTGCAGCGCTGGCCCGGCCCGAGCTTTACCTGCCATTTGCGGAAATGAGCCGTTGGCAGCGCTACTCATTGAATGCGCGGAGATATATCGCTAGCTCGCTCGGGGTTTCGCTCGCAGCGGGTGTTGGCTCCACTCCCCTCACTGCTTTTCATTTCGGCGTGGTCACACCCATTTCCATCGTCGCGGGGATCGTCCTCATTCCACTCGTATTCATGTTGCTGAGCACGGCATTGTTGGCAGCCGCCATTTTTCCATTGGTGCCACCCGTTGCGCGTTTGATCAATCAAGTGAATGGTAAGTTCGCGATGCTGACTGTGACAGCGGCTAAGGGATTTGCAGCCATACCCGGTGGGCACTTCCAGGTTTTTCAATCCTGCACACCTCAGCTCTTGGTCTATCACTTCGAGCATGGGGCCGCGGCTGCTTGTTTTTCTGCCGGAAATCAAGGTGCGGTGCTCATGGATTGCGCAGACCGCTACTCGTTCAAAAGCCGCCTTGTTCCCTCACTCCGCCGCCTCGGCATCATCCCAGATTCCGTGGTGATCAGTCACCCGGATGGGAGCCATCTGGGTGGCGGCGCAGCGGTATGGGAAGCGTTTCCTATCCGCCAAGTTTTATTACCAGTCGAGCGTTCGCGAAGCCCCGCCTTCCGCGCGTGGTTACAAGATGCGCCAAAGGCTGGCCTGCAAATACACTGGGCTGCCGAGACCCGTGATCTCCCTCTGCCCGATGGTGCACGCCTTGAGCTGCTACATGCCCCGGATTCCCTCGCGCATAGCGTGATCGCCGATGACCGCGTGGCTATTTTCCGGCTCCACTGGCACGGCTGGAAAATCCTTTTTACGAGTGATTCAGGGGTCACCACCGAGCTTGCGCTACTGGCATCAGGTATTAATCTCACCTCGGATGTGATCATCGCTGGCCGCCATAGCACAGATCTTTCTCTTACCGATGATTTCATCGCGGCGGTGAACCCCCAAGCCATTTTACCCTCAAATGCTGCCTTCCCCCTCGAAGAGCGGCTCGATCCATCCCGCGTGCGATATTGGCAAAGCCAAGGTATCCACGTGATCGATCCCATGAAATCCGGCGGCATCACTCTCACGCTTGATCCAGACAGAGCGCTGCGGCTCCACGGATTTCTCGATGATTCCAGCCTGATCTTGCGGCGGCGTTAGAATTTCCTAGCTGGACGCTTTGATTCCGCGGGCCCGCCACATCTTTTTCCCCTCGGCCTCCCATTGCACTTGGAAATCCGTCTTGGGATAAAAAAACGTATGTTCATCCCATTCTAGCCGCTGAAATTTCCCGAACCTGTTCATCATATTCATCGCCCATGCATAATATTCCTCGTGATCCGTCATGAACAGAAACTCACCTCCCGGCACCAAAGATTTCCACGCAGCTTCGAGGAAATCCAACTGTAGCAAGCGCCGCCGGTGATGCCTAAGCTTGGGCCATGGGTCTGGGCAAAGCAGATGCAGCCGTGAGACGGATGCTTCCGGCAGGAGCCACTCCACCACATAGCGGCTGTCTAATCTAAGCACCCGCGCATTTGTGAGTTCTCGCCGCGTAATCTTTTTACAAACTTTTCTCACCCGGCCTAACAGCCGCTCCACCCCGAGGAAATCGCGCTCGGGATATCGCGCGGCCATCGCCATCAGAAACGAGCCATCGCCGCAGCCCAAGTCTACCTCCAGCGCCCTGTCTTTCCGGCACACTTCATGCCGTCCGAGTTTCCGGAAGTAGTTTTCTGGCACCATCTCACCCGCCATCGCCGTCCTCGGGAGCACATTCAATTGCTGCATCGTCACTCGCCTAGTGAGAATCCCCACTTGCCTGCCCGCAAGCTTCAAGCTGTGGAAAGCATCATCCCGTGAAAATAGAAAAGCCGCGCTTTCGCGCGGCCTTCCTAGTTCTGTCATGAACACCGGGGACCTCTCCCCTATGAAACTAGCGTCTGAGGAAACTACTCTCGACGGCGTGAGAATGCCCCCATCCCTCCAATCTGTCTTGTCCCTAAATCATGGGACACAGTCAGGCCCGCCTCGCATGCCAGCGCTCAATGGCAAGCCGGATCCCTTCCGCCTTATGCAGGGTTTCTTCATACTCCTTTGCTGCATCAGAATCGGCCACAATGCCGGCTCCGGTTTGGTAAATCAAGCGCTCGCCCTCACGGATCAAAGTGCGGATCGCAATATTGAGCGAACTTTCTCCATTGAAGCCCAGCCAGCCGATCGCACCACAATACAATCCCCGCGGTGTAGATTCCACCCGATGGATGATTTCCATGGCACGTTTCTTAGGCGCACCCGTGATACTGCCACCTGGAAAACACGCGGCGATCGCAGCAACCACATCCACTTCTTCCCTTAAGCGGCCCATGACGGTGGAAACAAGATGATGCACTTGTGCAAACGTCTCTAACTGAAGCATCTCTGCCACCGCCACACTGCCGTATTCACACACTTGGCCAAGATCATTGCGGAGCAGATCCGTGATCATCACCAGCTCGGAGATTTCCTTGGCTGATGTCTGAAGTTCATAAGCGGAGCGGCGATCCTCATCCGCAGTCTCGAAGCGGGGCCGCGTGCCTTTGATGGGCCTAGTCTCGATGCCGCGCCCAGAGATTTTCAGAAACGTCTCGGGCGATGAGCTTAGAATTTCCCGGCCTGCGAGCGATAAGTATGCCGCCATCGGTGCTGCAGAAGCTTCACGTAGCATTTCATAAAGCGCGAATAGTGAGTCTCCCTTCACCTCGGCGCAGAAGCGTTGAGATAAATTCACCTGGTAGATATCGCCCGCCGCAATCCACTCTTTGATGCGCTCCACACGATTCATGAAATCTTGGCGGTTCATCGCTGCATGAAACTCACCGACTTTGATCAATTGCCCAGCCGGCGGGCGCAACGAATTTGATAAATTGCCAATCTCCCACCAAGTCTGGTCTTCGTGGCAAAACACGAGCATTTCTCGATAATCGCCAAAAGCAAAGCCGCCCTCGTAATCGATCCATCCGCAAAGGCCGCCCAACGGGAACCCTCGGTCCCCCGAATCGCACAGCCCGGCAGCAAGTGCCTCCCGCAGCAATCGTTGGCCATCTGCCGTGAAAATACTGCCCGTGAGAACCTGCCGTGGGCGGGCAGCTATCACCGAGACTGGGCGCCTGCCACTCACCGGAAAGTGTCCTGCCGTATCAAAAAATACGAGTCCATCCAGATGCCCGAGTTGCGCCGCCACCTCCACGGGTGCCAAGCCCGCAAGCGCCAGCGGCTTTACGACAGGGCATCTCAAGCTTTTTTCCATCACATGCTGACGATTCACCGCCGCCCGCAGATGGCAAGTGAAGAAAGCTCGCAACTCGCAATTATGCAGAAAAGCAGGCGTGTTTAAAATTCCTGCAGAATTTCCTCACTCACCCAGGCCAAAGCGCACAAAACGAGTCACCGTAAAGGTATCACCGAGACTTTTTCCTTTGTCTTCTAGCAGCTTGGAAATGGTGATATCCGAGTCCTTCACGAAACCCTGCTCAAGGAAGCAACTCTCTGCGAAGAACTTGCCGATCTGACCTTTCAAAATATTCTCGATGATCTGCGCCGGCTTGCCTTCTGCGAGTAAGCGAGTGCGGAAAATGTCTAACTCATTGTCCACCACGGATTGAGGAATATCCTCGCGGGAAAGCCCTTTCGGCGCACATGCGGCAATGTGTAAAGTGAGGTCTTTGATGAGTTCTTTAAAGGTATCCGTCGCGGCACTGTCCGACTTAGAAGTCCCGACTTCGATGAGCACTCCCACTTTCCCACCGAGGTGGATGTATGAGGCGATGACGCCACCAAGAGCCGCATCGAATCGCACATACTTGCGGAATTGGAGGTTTTCGCCCACTTCGCCAACCTTGGATTTGATCGTATCCTCGATGCTTTGCTCGCCATGTTGGTGGGCGAGCGCAGCCTCGTGATTCCCCACCTCAGATGCCGCCAAAGCATCCGCGATATCGCCCACAAATGCTTGGAAACTCTCATTCTTGGAAACAAAATCCGTCTCGCAATTCACTTCCAACAAGAGACCGGAAGTGGCACCCGCATTGATGCGCGCCGTGATGACACCCTCATTTGCAGCGCGGTCCGCCATTTTGCTCGATTTCATGATGCCACGCTCGCGCAGGAGCTTGATGGAGGCATCGATATCGCCGTTCGTTTCCGTAAGGACCTTTTTACAGTCCATCATCGGGGCATTGGTTTTATCGCGGAGTTCTTTGACGATTGAAGCGGTGATCATGGGATGAAATTTGGGGTAGTTAAGTTGGGAGAAAAAAATGGGCGGACCGTCATTTGACAGGCCGCCCTTTAGGAAAATCTATTAGTTTTTGCGGGCGGCCACCATGGCGTCCACCAAGTTTTGCAGGATAATGCGGATCGAGCGGATCGCATCGTCATTGCCAGGAATTGGGAACTGCACCAGTGCTGGGTCTGCATTGGTATCCACAAGCGCGATGATGGGGATATTCAAGCGGCGGGCCTCTGCCACGGCGATGGTCTCACGAGCGGAATCCACAATGACGACTGCGTCTGGCTTTTTGTCCATGTCACGCACGCCTCGAAGGTTGCGGAGAAGCTTCTCACGCTCGCGTCCGAGGGCAGCGAGTTCCTTCTTGGACATCGCCTTGAACTCGGGCTGCTTCTCGATGTTTTCGAGGTATTTCAGGCGCTCCACGGATTTACGGACCGTGAGCGTATTGGTGAGCATGCCGCCCAGCCAACGGTGATTGACATAATGTTGCCCTGTGGCTTCCGCAGCTTCGCGGATAGCATCTTGGGCCTGCCGCTTGCAGCCTACGAAGAGAACTTTTTTGCCCTTGCCCACTAAGTCGGCAAGGAAATCCGATGCTTTATCGAGCTGCTGGACGGTTTTTTCCAGGTTGATGATGTAAATCCCGCCTTTGTCCTTCATGAGGTAAGGCTTCATGCGCGGATTCCATTTTTTCGTTTGGTGGCCGTAATGGACACCTGCGTCCACCATTTCGGTGATGAGGTCGTTGATCATTGAGATGTTGTGTCTTCCCGCCTTAAATCAGGACGGGCGATGTTGAAAACCTGCCATTAATGGTGTCCCTCGCGGTTTTCGTTGGTGATTAAATAGCTAAGAGGGGCGCACGGAGTAAGGAAACGAGCAGATCTTGGCAAGGGAAATCCTGTGTTTTTCAAAACCACAAATCCACAATCAACCATTTCTTCCTCTTCCCTTCGCGCTCTCCGCAGCTTGGCGGTCAAACTCTCTTCCCAATTTCTCACCTCATTCCAGCAGCTTCCGCAGCGCGTCATGTGCTGCTGGTTCGTTCGCTTCCGCTGGCAACTTCTTTACCAGCTCAGCTACCAGCTTTCCGCCCTTGCCATCGTAGTTCTTTAAAAATTCCGCGAAATTCTCTGATGCTTTCTCGTCTGCTAGATCACTGATCACACGCAAGATCAAAACTTTCACCTTCCTCCCTTGCAGTCCTGCTAACAAACCATAGGCATTCATTTCCACTGCCCCTGCCCCATGCTCTGCTGCGAGTCGGCT
>JAYULG010000384.1:0-32409 GCA_043763755.1 Akkermansiaceae bacterium
ATGCGTTTCTGGCCGGTGCGGTGCGTCAATGCGATTGCGAGGCATATCGGGTGGGCGGTGTGGCGGATCATGTGCATCTCGCTGTCCGGCTCTCCCGCACCTTGTCGGTCGCGGAATTGGTGAAGGACGTCAAAATCGCTTCCAGCAAATGGGTGAAAGCCCAGGATGCCTCGCTCCACGACTTCGCGTGGCAACAAGGGTATGGCGTTTTCTCTGTCGGGATGAGCCAAAAGGAAACTCTGCTCCACTACATTGACACCCAAGAGGAGCATCACCGCACCCGCACTTTCCAAGACGAATACCGCGCCTTTCTCACCAAATACGGAATTGAATACGATGAACGCTATGTCTGGGACTGAGGCCCCATTTTTCCCATGAACGACCTCATCCTCTACACCACGGAAGACGGCAGGAGCCAAATCCAGCTTCGGGCCAAAGATCAGACGGTTTGGCTTTCCCAGCGCGAAATGGCGGAATTGTTTGCCGTGAGCGCGGACAACATCAGCCTGCACCTGAAAAACCTGTATGAGGACGGGGAACTGAGCCGGGAGGCAACTACCGAGGAATCCTCGGTAGTTCAAATCGAGGGTTCCCGCGAAGTCCAGCGGCCGCTCACGCTCTACAACCTGGATGCCATTCTCGCCGTCGGCTACCGGGTGCGCTCGCCGCGTGGCGTGCAGTTCCGCCGCTGGGCCTCCACCATCCTCAACGAATTCCTGATCAAAGGCTTCGTGATGGACGACGAGCGGCTGAAGAATCCGGACGGTCGTCCGGATTACTTCGACGAGATGCTGGAGCGCATCCGCGACATCCGGGCCTCCGAGAAGCGCTTTTACCAGAAAGTGCGCGACCTCTTTGCCCTGAGCAGCGATTACGATAAGACCGACAAGGCCACACACATCTTCTTCGCCACGGTGCAGAACCTTCTCATTTTCGCAGTGACGCGGAAAACGGCTGCCGAACTCATCACCGCACGAGCCAACCATCATGATCCGAACTTTGGCCTCCTGCATTGGAAGGGTGCGAAAGTGCGGAAACAGGACATTCACACCGCGAAAAACTACCTGACCGAGGATGAGATCGACACCCTGAACCGCCTCGTGGTCATCTTCCTGGAAACCGCCGAATTGAGGATCAAAAGCCGCCAGGAAATCCGCATGAGCTTCTGGAAGGAAAATGTGGACCAGATCATCACCTCCAACGGTTTCCCGCTCTTATCCCACTCAGGCTCCATCAGCCATGAACAGATGGAGAACCAGACCAGCGCCCTCTATCTCGACTACGACCAGCGCCGGAAGACCCAGGAAGCGCAGACAGCCGATCAAGAGGACGAAGCCGACCTCAAAGCGCTCGAAACCAAAATTAAACGCCGCCCGAAGAAATGACCGAGACCAACCAAAAACAACTGGGCAACACCCTCTGGAGCATCGCTGACCAACTGCGCGGGGCCATGGATGCGGACGACTTCCGCGACTACATGCAGGATGCCCGCGCTCCATTTGTTAGGCGCCAGGAAGCTCGATGAAGCCTTCTAACTTGCGTATGCGGGTGGGGTGGCGCATTTTCCGGAGGGCTTTGGCTTCGATCTGGCGAATCCGCTCGCGGGTGACTTGGAATTGGCGGCCTACTTCTTCGAGTGTGCGGCTGTAGCCGTCTTTGAGACCGAAGCGTTGTTCTAGAACTTCGCGCTCACGCTCAGTCAGGGTATCGAGCACGTCCTTGATCTTGTCCTTGAGCATGGAAAATCCGGCTTCTTCCATCGGATTATCTGCGGCCTTGTCCTCGATGAAATCGCCGAACGATGTATCATCGGAATCGCCAACGGGCGCCTGCAGTGAGATCGGTTGCTGGGCCATTTTTAAGACCGCACGGACCCGCTCGACGGGTAAGTGGATTTCTTCGGCAATTTCTTCTGGTGATGGCTCGCGGCCGTATTCTTGCACGAGCTGCTTTTGCACGCGCATCAGCTTGTTGATTGTCTCGATCATGTGCACTGGAATGCGGATGGTCCGAGCCTGATCCGCGATTGAGCGGGTGATTGCTTGGCGGATCCACCATGTGGCGTAAGTGGAAAATTTGTAGCCGCGGCGGTATTCGAATTTCTCCACTGCCTTCATCAGGCCCATGTTGCCTTCTTGGATGAGATCGAGGAAAGACAGGCCGCGATTGGTGTATTTTTTTGCGATAGAGATCACCAACCGGAGATTCGCTTCGACCATTTCAGTCTTCGCTTTGAGTGCTTCTTTGAGCCAGTGGCGGAGTTGTTTATTCGCTCCTTCGAATGACTCAGTGGTGTGCCAAGTGCGTTGTTGCACCTCACGTAGCTTGGTGATGAATTCTTTATCTTCTGGGTCGGTCTGGAGCTTGCGCCCATACTTCCAGAATAACTGCATGTATTCGTCCACTTGCTCGCAGAAGTCCTCTACCACTTTTTGTTTGTAGTAGAAGCGGGTGAAGACGCGATTGAGAGTTTGGATGTTTTTGTTGAACTCCTCTTCGAGCTTTTTCTTGCTGCGTGGGTTTTTCACGGAAAGCTGGCGGAAAAGATCGTCGTTCTCATGGTGGAGCTGCTTGAGCTGGTCACAAAGTTTTGGCAGCCCTTTCATGTAGCGCTCACGAGATTCGATTTTTTTATCGAGGATCACACGGTCGAAGCGTTCTTTGCCTTTATTGAGCTTATCGGCGAGCTCGAGGTAGGAATCTGTGACGAAACCAAAGAGGTGAAGATGGCGAGCCACCTCGATTTCTGCGTCCTCGATGCGTTTGGAAATTTCCACTTCCTGTTCGCGGGTGAGCAATGGCACTTGGCCCATTTGCTTCAGATACATCCGCACCGGGTCATCCAGAATATCGAGCTTTTGATCTGACTTTACATCCTCTTCATCGCCATCGCCCTCATCGCGCTTTTTGTCTTTGTAGCGGTCCACCTCAGAGGCATCGATGATATCAAACTCCATGTTGCGCAGGCGCTCCATGATGGCCTCAACATCATCGGGATCGACAAGATCGTTGGGCAGAATTTCATTGATATCATCGTAAGTGAGATAGTCTTGCTCCTTGGCGAGCTTGATGAGTTCGCGAATTTTTTCTTGAATCTCTGGGGTATCGATCCGCCGTTTGTTCGATTCCGCGGCTTTCTGAGTGGCTTTTGTCTCGCCAGATCCGGCAGGCTTTTTGACAGTGGCGGAGGCAGATGCGCTTTTTTCAGGGGCCTTAGATTTTACCGTTGGTGCGGGCTTGTGATCGCTGGGCGCTTTAGCCACTACTTTTGCAGGTGCTGCTGCGGGTGCGACGGACAGTGTTTTTTTAGTTTCCGTGGCTTTCGCTTTGAGGACGACTGCTGGCTTCTCCACTTTTTTCACGCTCGTTGATGCCGCAGGGGCTTTGACCGGTGGTTTCACCTTCACAACGGGTTTCTTAGGGGCAGGTTTGGAAGAAGACATGAATGGAAAATGGTGGACTCTGAAATTAGGATACAATTCAACTAGCCTAGGGGCACAGCAGAAAATTGCGGCGGCGCGGACTGAACGGGTGCTGACGATCACCGTCAAGACCTTTCTTTTTTTGAAATCCGCGCAAAACGAGGCTCTCTAGGTTTTATTTCCGGTGATATTGTCAGACGCTGGAAATACAGTTCCAAATCTGCAAAACTGGCGTTACCTTCGGCGCGTGACACTCATCTCACTCACTCCTAAGGCCGCCGTAGAACTCGCCGATATGCTCGCCAGCCGAGCCTCTACGCCAGCCGCTGGCCTCCGCCTCGCGGTGCGCCGTGGCGGCTGTGCAGGCTGGCAATATGAAATGAAAGTCGCAGAACCGGAAGCTGGCGATTCCATCGTCGAGGTGGGTGGTGCGCGCGTCATCATCGCCGCGGATAGCATTGAAAAACTCAGGGGCTGTGAGATCGATTTTTCTGATGATCTGACGGATGCGGGGTTCAAAATTCACAATCCAGTGGCGGTCCGGTCCTGTGGTTGTGGGACATCGTTTGAAACTTCGGACAAAGCGCCCGGCGCCCATGCGGTGCCTGATGGCGAAGCATGCGGCACTCATTGAGAACTCTCGGACTATCATTGTGTCTCGCAAACCTGAAGAAATCCTGCCGAGCCGCCCAGCCTACTTTTGGTGGCTGCTTGCGAATGCGCTGGCGCTTTGCTTCGCGGTGGTGAGTTGGTTTGTCTGCCTGCACGTTTTCGGCAACCCAGAGATTCCGAGGAACTACGAGATTCTCGGGAAGCTGAAACGGCAGCCTGTTTTGAAACGCTTCACTGCACTGGATGTTCCAAATGGAAACTCATACGCCCCGAGAGAGTTATATAAACAATACTTCGGGATGGAGCAGGAAAAATTGGACCGAGTGAATTCACTGTTGTTGCGTAATTATCTATTAAATTTCGAGCGCGCACTATTACTTACTTATATTGAGGGCGATTACCAAATCACGGATGTAAGATCATTGACACCCCGCGATTTCATCTCAAATGGCGTGGTAGTGCGTGCGCAAGCGTTGATCAAACCGGACGACTTCACTAAGGCGATGCCCTATCCCGTTTTCATTGAATATCTGTTCCCTACGAAACAGAAATCTGCTTTCGAAGCCTTTAAAAAAGGGGACATACTCACGGTGAGGAAAACTCCAAACTGTGCGGCCATCGTCCATGCTGCCAAAGTGATGAGCGGAGATGAGCCCGTGCTACTGCTGACCGTGATTCCCATCGCCTACGGTGCCTATCAAGTTTCAGATAAAAAGTCCTTCACGATTGAGCCGCCGCCTAAGCTCAATCCGGCGGCTGGATTTCCTATTCTCAAAGAGTAGTCAGCATTTGCATTATTAGTAAACCGCTTGCTGTTTACGGGACATTTGCGAAGTATGCGTTCGGCATGGAGAAAATCCCTTCAGACGGCAAAGACTCGGAAGAATTCGTGACGGAACTTACCAATCACCAAACGTCTATGCTTGCCTATATTCGCTCGCTCGCGCCCGGCAGTTCCGGTGCCCGGGATTTATTACAAGAAGTGAACATCACACTCTGGCAAAAGCGCGCCAGCTTCGAAATCGGCACGAATTTCAAAGCATGGGCATTCCAAACGATCCGCTACCATGTGCTCAACCATCGCCGCCGCCTCATCGCTCATGGCTGGCTCATTTTTGACGATGATTTGATCGAGCGCCTTGCCCCAGAATTCGAAATTGAGCCTGATGGCCTTGAGGAGCGCCACATCGCCCTCCGTGCCTGCCTCCAGAAACTGAGGCCACAGGATCGCGAGTTACTTCATCACCGCTACGGCACCTCATCATCCTTGCAGGGATTTGCATCCGCTACGAATCGCAGCACGGGCACCCTCAAAGCCGTCTTGTTTAATCTCAGAGCTGCGTTGAAACGCTGCATTGAGAGAAAAATCCAGCAAGCCCCACAAAAGCCGGAATGACCAAGCGAGATCATCATTTAATTCAAAGGGTGCTCGATGGAGCAGTCTCGCAAGAGGAGTTTAACGCATTTCAAAAGCGTTTACGGATCGAACCCGATTTGGCGAAACTCTATGGTGAGTATGCCGTGCTCCACCACTCATTGCTTGAGGAATATGAAGCCGTGCCGCACACGGGCGCGGTGGTGATCCCGCCACGGAGCCGTGCCACTCGCAGCTTGCAATGGCTCGCGGTGGCTGCCGCTATCGCGCTGATATCGTGGGGTGTCATCACGCAGATGAACTTGCAAGATCGTGTGGATAGACCGGCAGGGTACGCATCGTTTTCAATGGATAGCGCATGGAAAACAGATGGGCCAGCCGCACTTGCGAATGGCTCATTGGCTTTAAAAGTCGGCAACACGCTACAGCTCACACAAGGCCAGGCGACTTTATCCATCGGTGCCAGCACCCGCGCATTTCTAGATGGACCTGCTACGATGACTATCGTTTCTGAGCAAGAGATCCACCTTTCCAAAGGACGCGGTAGGTTTGTGATGGCGCAAGCGGGAGATAAACTTTTAGTCACATCACCTTTACTTTCGGTAGAGCACATCGGCACTGAATTTGGCGTGCAAGCTGATGAAAATGGTGCGGATCAATTGCACGTTTTCGATGGTAAAGTACGCATGCAGCTCATTTCAACTCAGCAAGTGGCGGAGCTGGTAGCCGGAGATGCATCTCAAGTATTGTCCACCGGTGAGGTCACCCGCCTCCGCGCCGATCTCAGCCATTTCAGACGAGGCTCTACGGAGTTTCAAACGGTCATGGAGGGGCCATTGATTAAATCGCAATGGCGGTTCCCCCACGGCACAGCCAGCGTTTCCGAAAGCATTTTCGAGGGAGAAAACTTCTCGGCTTTTAAGACAATCTCGCTGCCTCGATCTGAGACTGCTGGCTACGTGATGTTGGCCACGCTGGAAACCGCTCAGCCCAGCGTCGGAACATTTCACACGGATGGTTGGGCGGGCATCAGTTTTTTTGATAAGGGCGCAGAGGTATTGTTCTTCGGCGACTGCTTCGGAGCTTCGAAAACATGGGCGCTCGACGTGAAACAGAGAAGCCCAATCATCATTCCGGAAATTCCTGTTGTTGGCCCCAGAACTGTCACCCTTTGCTATCAAAGCAGCACCGGACGAGTTAGCCTCCATCAAGGTGGATTTCCCCTCAGTGAGCCTTTCTGTGTCGGCAGTTTACCCATCGTTACCACCTTCGATGAAGTGCGGCTAGGCGCATCTTCTGGTGCGGCGCTTGCGGTGCGCTCATTGGTCATCCGCACGCGGGACGATTGAGTGAGAGTTTTATCTACAGATCAAACCAAGCCGTTGGCTCTTGCTGCCCTGCACAATGGAGCGCCACATGATGGTGCCCTCCTTGATTCAGGCACGAGCGTAGCCGACTCATGATGATCTCTGGCGCATTGCAATCCGAGCTGAGATGGCCGAGCACCACTCGCCCAAGCCCACTGTGGGCGATGTCAGAAATAAGTTCTGCGACTTGCTCGTTGGACAGGTGACCATGGCGCGAGCTGATCCGCTGCTTGATGGCCCACGGGCGCTTGGTATCGGAGTCTAACAAATCTTGATCATAGTTTGCCTCCACGAAGAGACCTCGCAAGCCTCGCAAGCGCTCAGTCATGCTGCGCGTCACAAATCCTGCATCAGAAAGATAGCCAAAGCGTCGGATTTCGTCACCCACCACGAAGCCTACTGGATCTACTGCGTCGTGCTGGATTGCAAACGTTTCAACCTTGGCGTTCCCCAAAAGAAATACCTGCCCGGCCTCAAAGACTTTCCAAGTTCCACCCTCAATGCCCAGCTCCTTCACTAATCGCGCGGTGGCGGCGGTGGCATAGATCGGCACTGGGTTGCTTCGTAGAAAAATTTTCAATCCGCGGACGTGGTCGCCGTGCTCGTGGGTGAGCAAAATTCCATCGAGCGTGCTCGGCATGATCCCCACTTGGGTGAGCCTCAGCGAGAGCTGCTTCGCACTCAGCCCCGCATCGATCATCAAGCGCATCCCGCCACACTCGACGACTGCCGCATTCCCACTACTCCCGCTGCCCAACACTATAAAACGCATCTCGCCGCCGAGGATGCGCCACCACCTCCAAATGAAAATAAAAAACCGCTGTGCCGTCCTTGGCGCTGTGAGCCACGTTCCGTAAACTCAATAAGTGGGATCGCCCTTTGGTTTTCCGTCTTCCTAGAAAGGCATGACATAGTCCATTGGAAAATGATCCCGGTTCAATCATATCGGTTCGGGCCAGCTACCAAATCGGTCGTACACAGCAGTCTCCGGCAGAATACTGCGATGCCCATCTGCCGCAACCTCAATTATAAAAAAGAATAGGCTTCACAAATCGGATTTGATGCCCACCTGCCGTTGTATCGCCTGCTCGCCAAGTGCCCTTGGCATACGAAGTGCTCCCATTCATGGAAATGTGTCGTCGCTCCTGTAACCAATCTCGTTTAGGAAATTCCTGCTGTTGAAAGCTCCCGTTTGGATCGCATTGGTGGCCGGGGTGACGCTCACCTTTTTGGTAAGCGGGGTGATTTGGAAAGCGGATGAGCGGGCGCAGCGACAAGGGCTGGAGCGGATGGCGCATGACAAGGCGGACTTGATCCGTTGGCAGATACTCCGCTCCACAGAAGTGTTGCAGGGAGTGGCCGCTTTTCTTGAATCGAGGCCCGAAACCACCCGTGAGGAATTTAAAAAATTTGTCAGTGGAGCCTTGGTGCGGCATCCAGATTTACAGGCTCTGGCGTGGAATCCCCTCGTGCGGGATGCAGAGCGCAAGGCTTGGGAAGAGCGTGCGCGGGCCGAAGGGTTTGCCGGGTTTGAATTTAAGCAGGAGAAACCCGGTGGTGGTCTGGAGTCCGCCACAGCGAGGCCATTCCACTTCCCGGTTTATTTCTTGGAGAGTCTTGAAAAAAACGCTGCGGCGTTAGGCTTTGATGTGGGTTCTGAGAGCCGACGTCTTGCTGCCTTGGAGCGGGCGCGGGATACCGGGGAATCGATTGCGACGGAACCCATCCGGCTTGCCCAAGAGTCCGGATCACAACTTGGGTTTGTGGTTTTTCACCCGGTTTACACCCAGCCCGCCGCCACGCTGGAGGATCGCAGGGCGGCGTTGAGTGGTTTTTGCACTGCAGTCTTCAGGATCGGCGATCTGATTGAGCTGACTCTCCGGCCCGGTGACATAAGTCCAGTGCAGCTCACGGTTTTCGACCGGAAAGGAGCCGAAATTTACCGCCAAGGTAGAACGAAATCCGCCGGGCTTATCGCTCCAGACATCCCGCTGGAAGTCGCTGGCGAAAGCTGGATTCTGCGCTTTGAAGCTACTCCCACGTTCGGCGCAGCGGGCATCGGCCTGCGGCCATGGGTGACACTCATTGCCGGGCTGGTCATCACTGGCTTGCTTGCCTCTTACCTTTGGAATGGCGCAAGGCAGGCGGCCGCCTTGAGTCGCGAAATCGCCGTGAGGAAGTGCGCTGAGGATTCTGCGGATTTTGCAAATCGCGCCAAGTCTGACTTCCTCGCGAGCATGAGCCATGAGATCCGCACACCGATGAACGCGATTCTCGGCTATGCCCAAATTCTCGCTCGCGATGCAGCACTCCCGCCCTTTCACCGCGATATGGTAGCCACGGTGCTCAGTAGTGGAAACCACCTTTTACGCCTCATTGATGAAGTATTAGATCTCTCGAAGATCGATGCCGGAAAAATCGAGCTGACCACGGCGGACTTCGATCTCACGGCTCTTTTTAGCGAACTCGTCGCGATGTTTCAGCATCCTTGCGAGGAAAGGCATCTCGGGTTGCTCGCTGAGGCCCCAGCCCTGATCTGCCCGGTGATGGTCCGTGGCGATGAGGGGAAACTGCGCCAAGTTTGCATCAATTTATTAGGAAATGCGGTGAAGTTCACAAAGCGCGGGCGGGTGACATTTCGGGCACTCCGGCAGGCACCAGACGAGTGGCGGTTCGAAGTAGAGGACACAGGCATCGGCATCCCGCCAGACATGCGGGAGCGGATATTCGAGCCATTTCAGCAAGGCTTGGGCACCCACGCGGAGACGGGCACGGGTCTCGGACTCGCGATTGCAAAGCGCCAGATAGAGATCCTAGGTGGTGAACTGGCAGTGACATCAGAGCTGGGAAAAGGCTCGGTTTTTCACGTCACACTCACGCTCCCCGCCGCGAGTGACCCGGCAGTGCGACGCTCAGGCGGAAGGGACACCTTGAAACTCGCCCACGGCCAACAAGTGCGCGCACTGGTGGTGGACGACATTGCGGAAAATCGCGACGTGCTGGCCACCTTGCTCACCCTCGTGGGATGCGAGGTGGTGCTAGCCGAGCACGGCCGCCAAGCGGTGGAAGTCGTCGGGGTTTCCAAGCCGCAGATTGTATTTATGGACATCCGGATGCCGGACTTTTGCGGGATTGAGGCTACCCGCCAGATCGTGAGGGACTATGGTGCCACGGGCATCAAGATTGTTGCGACATCTGCCTCGGCAATGAGCCATGAACGCGAACGCTGCGTGCAAGCTGGCTGCGATGATTTCGTTGCCAAGCCATTTCATGCAGAACGCATCTACGAAACCCTGCGCAGCCTCCTGGGTGTGGAATTTATCTATCAGGAAAGGCCAGAAACATCGGAATTTGCGCACATCGATCTCAGTAGTCTAACGCTGCCGGAAGACCTTTCCAGCCGAATGGCGATGGCCGCGGAACTGCACAGCGCCACGGTTTTAAAATCATGTTTCCTTGAACTCGAAGCACTCGGCTCGACTGGCCAGAGACTGGCACAGCATCTGCGGACTCTGCTTGCCAGCTACGATATGAAAACCATCCAGCGCATCCTCGCCCAGATTCCCATCTCATGAGCCAGAGCCGCATCCTCATCGCGGACGATACTCCCGCGAATCTCTCTCTTCTCAGTCACCTGCTAGAAAAGGAAGGCTATGAAATCCTCGCCGTTTCAAATGGGGCGGACGCGCTCAAGATCGCCGGGAGAGCACAGCCTGACTTGGTAATGCTAGACGTGATGATGCCCGGCCACGATGGCTACTATGTCTGCCGCGAGTTAAAGGCGGACTCCGCCACCCGCGCCGTGCCAGTGATTTTCATCACCGGGCGCAATGACATGGAGAGCACCGTGAAGGGTTTCCAAATGGGGGCCGTGGATTACATTCATAAACCATTCCATGCCGAGGAGGTCCTCAGCCGCGTGGGCACTCATTTAAAAATCAGCCGCCTCAGTCGGGATCTCCAACAGCGCAATCAGGAACTCGAAGCAGAAATTTCGCTCCGCCAAAATGCCGAGCAACGCCTCAGCACCTTGGCTTCGCGCGAGACACGTCACTGGGGGCTCGGCGGATTTGTGGGAAATAGCCCACACCTGCGCCGTATCCTAGCGGATATTGAGCGGCTTCAGAATTTCGGGAAAACAAGCGTACTCATCACTGGCGAGAGCGGCACCGGCAAGGAACTCGTCGCCCGTGCCATCCATCACCACAGCCCCCGCTCTGATGCTTCCTTCATCCCCGTGAACTGCGTGGCGGTGCCCGTCGAGCTCGCGGAATCACTCTTCTTCGGCCACATGAAAGGCTCCTTCACTGGTGCAATATCAGATTGCAAGGGCTACCTTGAACTTGCCGATGGCGGCACGCTCTTTCTCGATGAAATTGGCGATATGCCCTCCGCTCTCCAAGCGAAACTACTGCGCGTTCTGGAGGATGGCGAGGTCACCCCCGTAGGCGCGACGAAATCAAAGCGCGTGGATGTGCGGGTGCTCAGCGCCACTAATGCCGATCTTGCAGCTAAAATCGCTGCCGGAGATTTTCGAGAGGATCTTTTTTATCGTCTCGCCCGCTACACAGTGGCCACCCCCCCTTTGCGCGAACGCCGCGATGATTTACCCCTCCTCGCCGCACATTTTCTTGGCATCTTCGCTCATGAAACTGGCTGTGTGGTACCTACTATCACCCCCGAGGCCCTTGGACACTTGAAGTCCCACGCTTTTCCCGGGAACATCCGTGAGTTAAAAAACGTGATGGAACGCGCGCTCATCCTCAGCGGTGGCAAGGCGATTAAAATTGAGCACCTGCAATTGTTTGCCGTCGCCCGCCCAGAGCCGCAAGCCATGCAGCACCCTCTCGCAGCGCCACTTGATTTAGAGGCCGCCGAGCAACGACTCATCCAACGCGCGCTCGAGCAATCCTGCGGCAACGTCGCCGAGGCGGCCCGCATGCTTAACGTAAGCCGCAGCCGCATCTATCGGAAATTCCCGAGTCTGGCAGGCGGCTCGAAATAAGGCTGGGCCATCTCCGAGTGTCTCGTTTTGCGACATGGTGGACACATTTGCTACCACCGCAGGTAATCAATGGCGAATGCTAACTCCCTAAGCTACAACAAACAGCGCCTTTAAAATCCACTTGGCACATTGGCTGCAAAATTCATCGGGTAACTCCAACACTCCAACTCGATGAAATCTCACCGCATACCAACGGCCCTGTGCTTACTCACCACTTTCCATTTCGCAGCGCCTCACCTCACTGCCGGCACCCCTACCGCCGTTATGACTCCAGCATCGCCGCCGCTGAAGCTCAACGCGCTCCTACAGCTCGATGTTTCAGACCACTACATCACACCTCGCGGCCTAAATGTAGAGAATGAGGGCGCAGTCTTCCAACCTCTCGCACTGGTCCTCGCAAATCTCTACTCCAGCGAGACCACTACCATCTCAGATGTCACTCTAGCCGTTGGCGGGTGGAGTTCCATCCACACCGAGCAAAGTGGCGCAGACCCAGAAAACTGGAACGAGTTCGATCCCATCGCTGGCCTTAGCATCAAGTTCGCAGATTACTATAAGTTCGATGCTAACTACACCGCATTCATTAGCATGACGGATTCCTATCCTACATCCCACCACCTTGAGCTAAAGCTCTCCATGGATGATTCGAAATGGATGGGAAACTTCGCGCTGAATCCCTTCATCGCCTATTGGCAAGAACTTGATAACAAATCCACTGTTGTTTTCGATTTCGCCACATCTCAGGAATCGTATTACTTCACCCTTGGGATCAATCCAGCGATTAAACTTGATGCGGTGAAAATTGAGTTTCCCACCTTCGTCAACATCGTGGCAGATGATTTCTACCAGAAATTCGATGGCACCGGTGGTGGCTCTGGGGCAGCGGTCTTTTGCACCGGGGTGAAGGCTAGCGTTCCCCTCACGTTTATACCTGAAGAATACGGCTTTTGGACTTACTATGCTGGGGTCAAATTCTACCACCTGAATAACGATGGGCTTGAGGACGGCAACAGCGTCCTGAACTCCGGTAACGAAAAGGATGATAGCAATCTCTTCCAGTTCCACACCGGACTGACCATTTTTTTCTAAACGCATCCTTCATCCCGCACGCCGCCATGAGTCCGTTGATCGCCATTGATGCAGAGCCCTACGCTTTTGATTTCCTGCCCGGGAAATGCGCATTGCTCATCATCGATATGCAGCGGGATTTCCTCGAACCCGGAGGCTTTGGTGAAATGTTAGGAAACGATGTTTCACAACTTCGCCAAGCCATCACGCCGATTCGCCAGCTACTCGCTGCGTGGCGTGCCGCTGGCCTGCCCATCATCCACACTCGTGAGGGTCATCGCCCAGATCTCTCGGATCTGCCACCGGCCAAGAAGTTCCGAGGAAAGGGTTCAAAAACCATCGGGGATCTTGGCCCCATGGGCCGCATTCTCATCCGTGGCGAAGCTGGCCACGATATCATTCCCGAACTGTATCCTTTGCCCGGTGAACCCGTCATCGACAAGCCAGGCAAAGGTGCTTTTTTCGCCACAGATTTGCATGCCATCCTGCAAAACCTCGGCATCGCCCAGCTCATCGTCACCGGCGTGACCACCGAGGTCTGCGTGAACACCACCGTCCGTGAGGCGAACGACCGCGGCTACGATTGCATCGTCCCAGCGGATTGCGTGGCCTCTTATTTTCCCATCTTCCAAGAGATGGGCCTCGCAATGATCAAGGCTCAATCCGGCATCTTTGGCTGGGTTTCCGACTCTGCAAAAATCCTCAGTGCCCTCGCAAAATATAGGCACCATCAAGAAAATACACACCAATGAACACCACTCCATTCAAACCTAAAATCTGGGTCCCCGGCGACTGGAACGCCTTCTTTGGCTTTGGGACAAACATCCTCGTCAACCTACTCACACTCACTGGGCTATTGCTATTCGTGCTGAAAATGCCGCCAGAAATTGTCTTCGGGCGCATCCTCCCGGCCACTGGCCTGATGCTTTTTTTAAGCACAGGCTACTATGCATGGCTCGCCTACAAGCTCGCCCTCCAGACTGGGCGCAACGATGTCTGCGCCCTGCCGTCTGGCACCAGCGTGCCCCACATGTTCGTGGTCGTCTTCGTCATCATGCTGCCCATCACACTCAAAACGGGTGATCCTATCAAGGGCTGGGAAGCCGGGCTGACGTGGGTGTTTATCCAAAGTTTCGTCCTCATGATCGGCGGCTTCATCGGCCCTTGGATTCGTAAGATCACCCCACGCGCCGCGCTGTTAGGAACTCTCGCCGGAGTTTCCATCACCTTCATTTCCATGAAGCCCGCCGTGGAAATGTTTCTTACACCGGTCATCGGTATCACTTGTTTTGCGGTCATCCTCTTGAGCTGGTTCGGAGGGGTGAAATACCGGGGAATCCCCGCTGGATTAGTGGCCATCGCCATTGGAACCACCATCGCTTGGGGGTCCAATCTATTTGGCCTGAACTATGGCGGGATGAATGGTGCTGCCTTCAGCGAGTCGCTCAAGGGCTTCGGTTTTAATGTTCCGCTACCAGCCTTTGGGCATGTGTTTAGCGGCTTTGAATATCTCGGCATTTTGCTGGTCACAGCTATTCCATTCGGCATCTACGATCTCGTCGAAGCTTTGGACAATGTGGAGAGCGCCGAGGTGGCCGGGGACTCGTTTCCCACCACTCGCGTCCTTTGTGCGGATGGTGTCATTAGCCTCATCGGTTGCGTGATGGGGAATCCATTCATCAATGCCGTTTACATTGGTCACCCGGGTTGGAAATCCATGGGCGGGCGCATCGGCTACTCAGCGGCTACCGGCATCACAGTGATTTTTCTCACATGGTTCGGCATCGTCTCGGTGATGCTGGCCTTCATCCCCACGGTGGCCATCCTGCCTATACTGCTCTACATCGGCATGCTCATCGGATCTCAAGCATTTCAGGAAACGCCGAAACGCCACGCCCCCGCCATTGTCCTTGCGCTCACTCCGCACATCGCCCACTGGGCCGTCACTCTCATGACGGGTGCGCTTGCTGGCGCAGGCACGGTGCTCGCCACCCTCACGCCTGAAAAGAAAGCGGAACTTTTTAAAGCAATGAGCAACGAGGGAGTCATGTTCCACGGCCTCGAAATCCTCGGCGGTGGTTCCATCCTCGGCGGCCTCATCTTGGGGGCAGTCGCAGTTTTCATCATTGATCGTGACTTCTTCAAGGCGAGCGGATTTGCGGCTACGGGTGGGTTGCTCACGTTCTTCGGATTCATGCACGGGGATCGGCTTGGAATTGGTCAGAGCCCCACGCTGGCGGTCAGCTACTTCATCGTCGCGGGTGTCTTGCTAGCAGCTTCCAAGCTTGCAATCGTCGAGCCTGTCGTGCTGGAAGCTGGCGAAAATCTCCCTCATGGCAACTCCAAGCCAGCACCCAAAGAGCACCCACCGCTGGTGGGCGCCGGAACATCCTCCCCCAATTGATCTGATTCCATGGTCCGGCGGGTTTCTGAAGCTCGCCGGGCCATTTTTCGCACTTATTTTGCCATGCCATACGTCAATGCAGATCCCTACCCTTGGCCGTGGAACGGCGATCTACGTCCGCAAAACACGGCCTTTTTAGTCATCGATATGCAGATCGATTTCTGCGGCCCAGGCGGCTACGTCGATCAAATGGGCTACGATCTCTCGCTCACCCGCGCGCCCATCGAGCCGATCAAGCGGGTTTTCGAGGCGGTTCGCCCTAGAGGCTTTCACATCATGCACACTCGCGAGGGCCATCGTCCAGATCTCTCGGATTTGCCTGAAAATAAACGCTGGCGCAGCCAACGCATCGGCGCGGGCATCGGCGACGCAGGGCCATGCGGGCGCATTCTCACTCGTGGCGAACCCGGGTGGAAAATTATTAAGGAACTTTCACCGCTCCCCGGCGAGGCAGTCATCGACAAACCCGGCAAGGGTTCATTCTACGGCACAGACCTCGATATGCTCCTTCGGCAGAAGGAAATTAAAAACATTGTTCTCGCCGGAATCACCACCGATGTCTGCGTCCACACCACCATGCGCGAGGCGAATGACCGCGGCTTCGAGTGCTTGCTTCTCTCGGATTGCACCGCGGCCACTGACCATGGGAACCATCTCGCAGCGCTGAAAATGGTCAAAATGCAGGGTGGGGTATTCGGCGCAGTTGCGGAATCCGCAGAGTTTATCAATGCTTTATCCGCATGACAAATGGCCCCATTGCAGACGCTTCCCCTAGCCAAATGCCCGTGATGGAGCTCTGCAAGCTCTTCGATATAGCTGAAAACCTAGGTGATTATCCATGGCAGCCATTCCGCGACGGAGTCGAAATTTTCCGCATTTACGGCGATGGCATCAGCGGCCCAACTGCGGCACTGCTGCGCTATCGTGAAACTGCCCCGATTCCGCCGCACGTCCATGAGGGCTATGAGCACATTTTCATCCTATCCGGGTCTCAAGAAGACGCGGATGGCACCGTGTATGCCGGTACTCTGCGCGTCCACCCACCCGGCACCCACCATGCAGGGACCGGGCATGCAGGCTGCATCCTGCTAGCGATCTACGAAAAACCCGTGAGCTTTCTCTAAGATCTCTCGGCGGGAAATAGGATTTTGCTCAGCGTTCGTTCACACGGATGTTACTCATCTGGCGATGAAATGCTTTTTGTTGCTAATTGGAATGAGTTTGGTGGTCTCCGCTGCGCCGCCAGATGCCGATGAGGCGGCCTATCCGGCGCTAGAGCGATTTGTAGAAGTTCTAGAATCAGTGCGGAAAAATCATCCGGATATGGATCGGCTTGCATATGATCGTCTGGTGAATCACGCGCTCGAGGGCATGCTCGCCAGTCTTGATCCGCATTCATCTTTCATCCACCCAGAGATGGCGGGGCAGATGGGTGCGCATACCGAAATGAATTCCGAGCTGCCATCGCTCGGGCTAGCCTTGGCGGTGCGGGATGATGGAGTTTACATCGCAAACGTGGCTCCTCTGAGTCCCGCAGCAAATGCGGGCATTTTATCAGGTTCTCTGTTGCTAGAAGTGGATGGTAAAAAAACGGCGAGTAGCACTTTGCCTGAGTTACTCGGATCGATGCGAAGGGCGGCAGGGGAGGTGACCACGCTTTTTATAAAATCTCCCGCCGCGCCCCAGCCATTCGCGCTTTCACTCACTCACCGCCTCGTGGAAGAGCACTCGGTAGTGGAATCAAAAATCTGGGACAAAGAGCAGGGGATCGGCTACCTGCGGCTTGCCACGTTTGGCGCAAACTGTGCCCGTGAGGTGGAAGCTGCTCTAGATGGTCTGGAAGACAGCGGCATGAAATCACTCGTCATGGATCTCCGCGAAAACGGCGGCGGCTCACTTGATGAAACCGTAAAAGTTCTCGGACTTTTCCTGCCGCCGGGCACCGCCGTGGTTACCACCCGGGGCCGCGCTGGCGAATCCTCACCGCCAATGAAAACTCCGGATCGCCAGCGCCGGAAACGCACTTATCCCATCGCAGTTCTCATCAACCGCATGTCAGCATCCGCCTCCGAGCTTACCGCCGGCGCATTGCAAGATTTAAAACGTGCCACCATCATTGGCGAGGTGAGCTACGGCAAAGGCTCCGTGCAAAACATCATCCCGATGGGGGGTGGCACTGCCTTGCGGCTCACTATCGCAACTTATCACACACCCTCTGGAAACACGCCGCACCGCAAAGGCATCACGCCTGATCAAATCGTGGCGATCGACGAAGCAGCCCGCACTAATTTTTTAAAACGCTGCCAATTCGATTCGCTTAGCCCGCAGGACCAAAAGCTGATCACCGCATGGGTGGATCCCGTGATGGAACCAGCCCTGAAAACTTTAGGCAAATAGGTCTTTTACTGAAAAGAAAAAGAGCGCATTGGAATTCCCCCCGGATTTCGCAATGCGCTCTCTTTTTGCACCCTTCGCAGGGTTGTATATTGGAACCTTGGTTGAGCATTGCTTGAAAGACTTCCCCCCGGAGATCAGATCAAAACAAATTACTCAAGTTTTTTTGGCTCAGTTTTGAGTGGAGTAAACTTCGCTCAAAACAAAATCAAATTACCTGAAAATCAGGCGATGGAAATAAATTTCCAGTCCCAATTCCGGCTAGGTAGTCTCAAAAGCAGCCACAAGGGTGATTTTCCGTATTGGAGATCAATAAATTTTAAAAATCACCGTGAGAAGTTTTTCAAGAAACGTTGAATGCTAAGCATGTGCCTTGAAACGGCTTAAGCTCTCCCAGCATACTCGGCGAACCTCTATCTCCTGCGTTTGAAAATCGCAAGCAAGCCTAGTAGACTAAGGAAAAGCGATGAAGGTTCAGGAACCCTTTGCAAAACTTGGCTACCAGCCGCCACAAGATCTACGTCATTAGAAGTTCCAGAATTCCTAGGGAAGAATGTGGTGTTCGTCCAATCTGCGATCTGAGCCGCCGTGGCAGTAACATCCGAAGGGAGAATCGAGTAACCAAAAATCTGAGAGGTGGTATTGAATTCGTTTAAATTGATCAACACGCCAGCGATGCCTTGAGGCCCGATGTTGTCGTTGGTGCGGTTATTGAGATCACTACCCACCGTTCCAGTGTAAACGTCATACCGGGAAGAGAAACCAATGCCAGCCGTTCCATTGCTGTAGGTACCTGCTCCTATGGTAACGATGTTCGGAGCGTAGGTGTGTGCACCTGTGCCACTGACAGAGGTGATTGCAGCGACTCTGAATCCACCGTTGGCACCGTTGGTTGTACCACCCAAGCCGCGCTCGAAGATGCTGAAAGCAAAATCCACAATAGGCGCAAATCCAGAAGCAAAAACAAAGTCCATCCGCTCGACATTGTTGAGGGAGTCGGAAGGGTTTCCGCTTGCGTTCACAAACAAATTTTCAGTTCCAGATCTCAAGTTGTTGTTCGAGAAAACGGTTTCCATGGAGTTGGAATATGCCCCAGCGACTGTCCGAACTCCGGTGTTGCCCTCAGCGAGGTTGTTGTGATTCCAAATCGTAGTATTGTTGTTGGCCGCGCCCGCCCTGCGAGTGGTAGCTGCAACAGAAACGGCGAGTGGAGTGTATGAGGAACTTAAGGTATTAAGAGTGCTAATCCGTGTTTCTATGCCGCTGTAGGTGACGTTGCCACCGGTATGTGTGCGAGTGAGATCGGTAGTCGTGGTGTCGACATTTGCGGTTACAACGGATGTAATCGTCTGGACGGCAGACACTTGCATGATGCCGGCAGACATTAGGAGAGGGAACTTTAGGGACATAATTTTCAGGGTGGTAAGGTGATAACAGGTCGCAGAAGTTTTATATCAAAATACCAAAGAAATAAAGAAATATTTATAATAAATTTTAGTTTATCTAGGCTATACGCCGCAGAGAAGGCGCGTGGGACACGATAAAAGTAAAGGCTGCCATCGAGTTGATCGTTCACGGCGGCGAGGAAAGTAGGGTGAAAAGATTACGAAACTGGCGCATTCGAGCCATGCTCTGCCATCATTAGTAGAGAAACCTGCTTGAACTTATTTTTCAAAGAATTACCGCAATGTGCCTCTAGTCCCCCAAGTTGGCGCGTGTTTACGGAGAAATCGCTAGGTCGAGATAGGCTTCGATTTCCCGCGAAGGATCGTGGGCGCGCATGAGGGCCTCGCCGATGAGCACTGCATTTGCCCCTGCCTCCAGCGCGCAACGAGCATCTTCAAGAGTTTTGATGCCGCTTTCAGAAACGAGCAGCACATCATCGCCCACCTCCTCCGCAAGGCGTGCGGTGGTTGCGAGGTCCACGACGAAAGTCTTTAAATTTCTATTGTTGATGCCGATGAGATCGGCTCCGAGTTCAAGCGCCCGTTCCATTTCTGGGAGGTCATGCACCTCCACGAGGACATCGAGGGTGAAGGCTCTGGCCTCATCGTAGAGGCGGCGTAGCGTGTCATCATCGAGTGCTGCGACGATGAGTAGAATGGCATCTGCACCAGTGACGATAGCTTCGTGAATCTGCACTTCATGGATCATGAAATCCTTGCGCAGCAGAGGAGCGGCGGAGAATTTTGAAATCTGGGTGAGATAGGTGAGCGAGCCTTGGAAATATTTTTCGTCGGTAAGGATAGAGAGGCAGGAGGCGCCGCCATCAAGATAGCGTTTGGCTTGGCGGACGGGATCAAAATTCGGATCGATGAGGCCTACGGAGGGTGAGGCTTTTTTCACTTCTGCGATGACACCTAGTTTGCCAGGCCCGCGGTCAAGGGCGCTGCGGAAGCCGCCGTAATCGTTTCTTTGGAGTGCGGCAGCGCGGAGAAGCGCGGCGCGAGGCATCAGGGCTTCGACTTCGAGATGTTTCGTGGCAATGATTTCGGCAAGCTTATCAGACATGGTGCGGCGGTAGGAAAACTCAGAGCTGGGAGAATGAACATGGAAAATTTGCAAAATTTGGCTTGCCCGGTTACGCCCGGAATGTAGAACCGCTCTGACGCGAAATTAGACGCGGGCGTAGCTCAGTGGTAGAGCGCCACCTTGCCAAGGTGGATGTCGTGAGTTCGAATCTCATCGCCCGCTCCAATGCGAGTGTGGCCCTCCAAATAAGTTGAATGTTCGTCTGGTCCAAACTCTCGGCTGCAAAATGGATGGATGCTTGGGAAGAACGCTTCGCAGGAAGTCCGAATTTGGTGATTGAGATGATCAAGGGTGGCAAATCCATCCGTCTGCGCTTGTTTTGTGAAACGCGGATAGAGGCTGATGCGGTTTTCGAGCAGTTTGGTGGAAGCATCCGCAAGGTGGCGAACACAGAGTGGACGAGGCCCGTTGCTCCGCCACGCATGCTTAAAGTGCGTGATGTGCTGCTGCTTTCACCAGAAAACCGGCCCGCAGAACTTGCGCTGCTCAAGCAGGCGCATCCCGCCCGAGAGGTGATCGTGATCCCGCCGGAAATGGCATTTGGCACGGGTGATCATGCCACTACGTCCACGGTTTTGCGGCTGCTAGTGGATGTTTCACGGAAAAGAAAGCGCGCGCCATGGAGCGTGGCGGATCTGGGCACTGGCACGGGCATCTTGGCGATTGCAGCAAAAAAGCTTGGGGCGGGTGAGGCATTTGCATGCGATTTTGATCCATTTTGCGTCGCTGCGGCACTACGAAACAATGAGCGAAATGGCACGATGGACATCCAAGTTTGTGAACAGGATGTGCTCGAGTGGACTCCGCGTGAGGCGGGCTACGACGTTGTTTTAGCCAATCTATTTTCCATCGTGCTAATCAAGGCTTGGCCGGTGATCGCAAAAGCACTGGCACCGCAAGGGGATCTCGTGGTTTCGGGAATTCTCGCAACGCAGGCGTGGGAGGTATTTGTGGCGGCGGCGGGCAGCGGGCTTGGCTTTACCAAAGTGATTCGCAAAGGTAAATGGGTAACGGCATATGGCGGCCACATGGATGATCTCATCGCCGTAGGTGCTGATAAAACTGGGTGAAGCGCCCTTGCATCTTTGGGGAGCACATGCGCCCTCGCATGTCGTTTTCGACGCCTTCGTCGAAAATTGCGCGCCACTACGCTCGAAACCCGTCCTCGGTGGGAACCTATCTTCTACCGCGTCACTTTTGGCACTGCGGGCACCAATACGTTGAGCGCTGGCCTAGCACCGCATGCTGAATGAGAGTGCCACAGATCCGGCAGGGTTCGCCTTTTCGATCATACACGAACAATCGTTGTTTAAAATAGCCCGGCTCACCATCTGAATTGAGGAAATCCCGGAGCGTGGTGCCACCTTCGATTATTGAGGCATGGAGCACCTCGCGGATGGCATTCACAAGTTTTCCTAGGCGATTTTTGCTAAGCTTATTCGACTGGATCTGCGGTCTGATCCCTGCTCGGAATAAGGCTTCTGACGCGTAGATATTGCCGACTCCTACCACCACTTTCGCATCCATGATCACCAGCTTGATGGCGGCGGAGCGTTTGCGGCAGGCTGTGCGGAGGTGGTGTTCGGTGAAGCCATCTTCTAACGGCTCTGGCCCCAGCGCACACAATAGCGTGTGCTCGTGCGGATTTTTTTCTGCCAAAAGAAGCACTAAGCCAAATCGCCGCGGATCATGAAATCGCAGTTGCATGCCATTTTCAAAAGTCATCGCGAAATGATCATGCTTTTTCCACTCTGCCTCGAGTGCCACTACCCGCAAGCTGCCGGACATGCCAAGGTGGATCAGCAGGGTATTTCCATCGTCCATTTCCAATAGTAAATACTTCGAGCGCCTCTTCACCGCGAGTGTCCGCCGCCCTTCCAAGGTGCTGATGCCGGGGGAGATGGGCTGGCGCAAATCGAAGCGCTTTACGATTACCTCTCCTACTTTCATCCCCACCACGTGTGGTTCGATGCCGCGGCGTGTGGTCTCTACTTCGGGTAACTCCGGCATCGCGGCAGAATCGGCTCGCGGCGTGCTATGAGCAAGGAAATGATCGGGCTCTTAGGGATGGCGATTTTACTAGCGGTGGCCTACGCCATGTCTAGTGCGAAAAAATCCATCCGTTGGCGCACTGTCGGGGTGGCGTTTGGGATTCAAGTGGCCATCGGAGCGATCGTCTTCGGGGTGCCGCAGGGGAGAGATGCCCTGCGGGTCTTCAGCGATGTGGTAAACAACTCAATTTCCGCAGGCACGGCGGGTGTCGATTTTCTGTTTGGTCCACTTGCAGCGGATGGGAAGGACGGCATCGGCTTCGTATTTGCGCTGCGGGTCTTGCCGATGATTATATTTTTCTCATCGCTCATCGCTGTGCTCTACCACCTGCGCATCATGCAGGTGGTGATCCTTGTCATCGGCGGGGGACTGAGGAAACTTCTTGGCACCAGTAGCTCTGAGACGATCGCCGCCGCTGCAAACATTTTCGTCGGCCAAACTGAAGCGCCGCTCGTGGTGAAACCCTACATTGCGAAGATGACATCGTCCGAGCTCTTCGCCGTGATGGTGGGTGGATTAGCGAGTGTGGCTGGGTCGGTGTTAGCCGGTTACGCGGCCATGGGGGTGGAAATGAAATACCTGCTCGCCGCCTCATTCATGTCCGCGCCTGGCAGCCTATTATTTGCCAAGCTGATGATGCCTGAGACAGAGCAACCCATTGAAACCCCGCTGGAATTCGCCGAAGGGGATGACAAGCCCGCCAATGTTCTCGATGCCGCCGCGCAAGGTGCGGCCACGGGTCTATCATTGGCGCTCAATGTGGGTGCCATGCTGCTCGCATTTATCGGCTTGATCGCGCTAGTCAATCTGATGCTCGGGGGAGTGGGTGGCTGGTTCGGCTATGCGGGATTGAGCATGCAACAGATTTTCGGTTGGGTTTTCGCGCCCGTTGCATGGATGGTTGGCGTGCCATGGGTGGATGCAGCTCGGGGTGGGACCTTGATTGGGCAAAAACTGGTGCTCAATGAATTCGTTGCCTACGTCCAGTTTCACGAGTGGCAGGATGCCCTGACACCTCGTGCGCAAGCCGTTTGTGCGGTGGCACTTTGTGGATTTGCCAACTTTTCATCCATCGCGATTTTACTCGGAGGTCTCGGTGGGATGGCACCTGAGCGGCGCAGTGAGATTGCTAAACTCGGCCTGAAAGCGGTGGTGGCGGGCACATTTTCCAATCTCATGAGTGCGGCCATTGTTGGATTGTTCATGTGATAGAAACTCCTCTATCCGCACGCATCAAGCTGCTATGGAGAAGGGGTTTGTAACCCCTCACATTTTCGGGGGATTCCGTCTTGATCTGCGAAGAAAGGGGATGCAATCCCCTTCTCCTTAATTTAACCATCTGCACGCTTCTGCCCCGGTGATTGTCTCTCCTGAAAAACGGACGCGACTTACGTGGCCTCGGTCTGGTGGAATCCCGCAGATGGGAGATCAGAAAGGAATGTCGTCTTCTTCTTGGAAGTCGTCCATGGGAGCGGCTGAGGCACCTTGTGGCGGGCCGGAGCTTGGCTCGGAGGCGCGTGAGGTAGCGGGCTGATAGGAACCGCCGCCCTGAGATCCGCCACCACCTTGGCCGCTAGACAGGAACTGCATGTTCTCACCCACAAGCTTCAGTTTACTGCGTTTTTTGCCAGTTTCTTTGTCATCCCATGTGTCTAAACGAAGACGAGCTTCAATATAAACTGGGCGGCCTTTGGTGAGATACTGTTGGGCAAGCTCTGCCGTGCGACCGTAAAAAGTGACATCGAGGTAGGTGGTTTCCTCTTGTTTCTGCCCCTGCTCGTCTTTCCAAGTTCGATTGATGGCCATGGCAAGTTCAGCAACGGCGAGACCCTTGGGAGTGTGGCGTATTTCAGGATCCCGGGTGAGGTTTCCCATCAACATCACTTTATTGAGATTGGCCATAACGTTGAGAGGCTGATGTTATTTTTCAGCAAATAGGCGTTAGCAGAATCAAGCGAGACGCGAGAAATGCTGGAGGTGGACGTGGCTATTGAGTTTCAAGCGGGCTTGGATCTTGGCGATTACGTTGGCCGCTCCTTGGAAAGTGTAGTTCACGTAGTGTCCGGACTGCAAGTGGCGGGATTCGTAGGCGAATTCCCGGCGTCCGAGCTGGGCGACCTTGTCGATTTTTGCGCCTTCTGCTTCGAATTCCTGAGAAACCGCTTTGACGAGATCGTCAACGCTGCCTTCGAGGGATTTTGTATTAAGAATGATCAGGCCTTGGTATTTGCGGCTCATTGGATGGAGGTGGGAGTGGATGGTTGCGTGTGTGGAAGCGATTCGCCGCAGTGGCGATTCCTTGGGAACGCGCAAGCTGAACAGCTTCCAGAGCCGTGGCAAGCGTGTTTTCAAGAAGCGGGCGCTCTTCGATGGTAAATTTGCCCAGAACGTGGCTCACCATCTCTCCCCGGTCACTGCCGCCGATGCCTATTTTCAGGCGTGGGAATCCATCATTGCCTAAATGTTGGAGGATGGATTTGATGCCATTGTGCCCGCCTGCAGATCCTTTTTCGCGAAAACGCAGAGCTCCCAGTGGCAGGGCGACATCATCGTAAATGACAAGCATTTGCTCGGGCGGCCATTTGTGAAACGAGAGAATCTGCTGAATGGCGCGCCCGCTGAGATTCATAAAAGTCTGGGGCTTGAGCAGAATCGTGCTGCTTTCCGGGATCTTCGCAAGCTGGCTCTGCCACTTCGGAGCGGATTTGAAACAAGCACCGCTGGCCGCTGCAAGGCGGTCTAACAGCATGAAGCCAATGTTATGGCGGGTGTCTTCGTATTGTTTCCCTGGATTGCCAAGGCCGACGATGAGTGAGAAGGACATGCTTGGACTAGAGATAGGTTGATCAAATTAAAAAGAACGCCCGGGCTGCTTTCACAGGCCGGGCGTTTTACAGAAACGGATCTCGGCCTACTTTGCAGGAGTAACTGCTGCATCTTCGGAAATCGCAGCACTCGGTTTTCCGATGTGAGCTACGACGACGTCTGCCGCGTGGGTCGGCTTGACGCCGGATGGATAAGTGATATCGCCGATGTGGAGTGAGTCGCCCACTTGGAGGCTACTGATGTCCACCTCGAGGGTCTCCGGAAGGTCGTTCGGTAAGCAGGTGATTTCAATCGCATGCACGTATTGTTCGATGAGGCCACCGGCTTTCACACCTGCTGATTCACCATTGAGATGAGTCGGGATGTGGGCGGTGATCGCGGTTTTTTCATCAATCGAGCGGAAGTCTGCATGCAGCGCCTTGCCAGAAAGTGGATCGTGCTGGATGGACTGGAGGAAAGCCATGCGGGTGCCTTGGCCCTCGATTTCGAGATTCACGATGATGTTTTCCGAACTGCTGTGTGCCAGTACGTCGGCGAAGGTTTTGGCATCTACCTTGAGATTGATGTTTTCGGTGCCTTTCCCGTAAATGACGGAGGGCAGCCAACCTTCGCGGCGCATTTGATTGAGGCGCCCGGAGCCGGTGCGCAAGCGTGGGGCTGCTTTGAGTGATGTCTTTTTGGCCATGACTGAGTTGTCGTTTGTATTAGGGTCCGCCGGGGATTACTGCACCCAGGACGGGAGAGCGGGAGTAGCGGAAGATTCCGCGCTTGTCAAAAAATTGTTGGAATGAATCGGGATTCTCCGCGTGCTAGACAGAGAATAGCGATGTGATCGATTGGCCACCGTGGATGCGGCGGATCGCTTCACCTAGCAATGGCGCAATGCCCACGACTCGCACTTTCGGCCCAGCAGCCTGCGGCACCGAGTCTGTGGTGATCACTTCCTCTATCGCAGAATCTCGTATCCGCTGGTGCGCGAGATCGCCCAGAATGGCGTGGGAGACTCCGGCGTAGATGCGTTTTGCGCCGTGTTTGTGAAGAATTTCAGCGGCGGCAGTGAGGGTGCCAGCGGTTTCGGTCATATCGTCCACGAGCAAGACATCGCGGCCGTTTACTTCGCCGATGACATTCATGGCCTCCACCCGGGTGGCGCTCACGCGGTGCTTGGCAACGATGGCAAGCTCCGCTCCGAGCGCATCTGCGTACGCACGGGCCATTTTCACACCGCCCACATCCGGAGAGACGACGGTGAGATTGGAGGTATCTGGATGGCGCTCGCGAAGGTAGCTGATGAGCACGGATTTCGCGTAGAGATGGTCCACCGGAATATCGAAAAACCCCTGAATTTGCGGAGCGTGAAGGTCCATCGTCAACACGCGATTCACGCCCGCAGAGGTGAGCAGATTCGCCACTAGCTTCGCGGTGATAGGCACCCGCGGCTGGTCTTTGCGGTCCTGCCGGGCGTAGCCAAAAAAGGGCATCACTGCGGTGATCCGCTCGGCACTGGCGCGGCGGGCTGCATCCACCATGATGAGTAGTTCCATGATGTTATGGTTCGTCGGTGGGCAGCTTGGCTGGACGATGAAGACATCGGCACCACGCACGTTTTCGTTGATTTTCACTTCGCTTTCACCATCAGGAAAAGCAGACACATGCACATCTGCGAGGGGCTGACCGACACATTCGGCGATGCGCTCTGCAAGCGCGCGGTGAGCAGTTCCACTGATAATTTTCATGAGCAAAAAGAACAAAAAGCGAGGCGACGGCAGGATTGTTGACAGTCGCGAGTGCGTCGGCAATACTTTGCTTGGAAATCGTTGAACCTACTTGCTATTGATGCCGGAAAACCAATTGAAAACAGGCGCGAGTGCTCATGCCGTAGCGAAAAGTAACAACCCTGTGATGATGATATGGGCATCGGTATTGCTCACCGTTGCGGCAGTGATTTGGTTCTATGGATTTGAAGCAAAGTTCGGGGGGAATAGGGATACATCTGCGTTCACTTGGTTGTGGAGTGCATGGAATGGCGAGACAGATTACGAACATGGAGTGCTGTTTCCATTTGTGATCGCAGGATTGATTATCTACAAATTCAAGGATCTCAAAGCTGTAGCAAATGAAGGAAGTTATTGGGGAATTCTTGCTGTGTTATTAGGAGTATTGCTCTATATCATTTCATGCCGGAGCTTACAACCGCGCATTGCGCTGGGAGGATTGCCTCTCATCCTATGGGGATCTGCTTGTTTCCTATGGGGCTGGCGAGTTGGGAAAATTTTGCTGTTTCCGCTGTTCTTTTTTTGGTTGGCCGTTCCTTTACCTTCATTCCAGCAAGCAACCACTCATCTGCAACTATTAGCCACCTCGATGGCGCATCACGGCTCAGACTTGTTAGGAGTGAAAACCTACGTTGAGGGGACGACAGTTTTACCCGTAACCGGCAACTGGAAACCCTTGGACATCGCAGCAGGGTGCAGTGGGATTCGCTCACTGATGGCGCTGCTAATGATTTCCGCAGCCTGGGCATTCATCGCGAAAATGGCGATGTGGAAAAAAGTGATATTGTTCCTTTGTGCATTCCCACTTGCAATTTTAGGAAATGCACTTCGGGTGATCTCGATTTTTGTAATCGCTGAGTATGGTGATTACAAATGGGCGAGCACGACATGGCATGACTGGTCCGGGTTGCTGCTATTTTATCCCATATCCTTAGTCTTGTTACTCGTCATCCATTCGATCCTCGAAGGTGGTCTGCCATGGAGAAAGTCGAACCAAAAAACTCTTCGGCGCGTCAACGTCACCCGCCGCAGTGAATCTACCTCCATTACCACAGAATCATGAATCCCAAGTTATGGATATTACCGGCTTTCGTGTTTTTAGGGCTTAGTGGGATTTATTTTCTACCGAGTTCAGGGAAGGTAGCAGAGTCGGCAGTTGATATGGTTTTGCCCGGTAATTCTGGATCATGGTCACTCGAATCAATTCCACCAAGCAGTGCGGAATTGGGAACACTGGCGCCTGACACGAAGTTTGCGAAAGCAGTCTGTCTGAGAGTGAGGCCGGGTGAGTATAATTTAGATGGGCAGGCGATTCCTGATCGCCTTGACATATCGGTTGTGCTTTCAGGTGCTGATATTAATAACTCAATTCATCGGCCAGAGCGTTGTATGCCAGCGCAAGGTCATAATATCACCTCTTCTAGCAGCCAGATCCTCAAGCTCGCAAATGGCCGAGAATTTCCCGCGAAAAGACTGATTTCAATTCAGAACATACCGAAAAACGAAGAACGCACTCAATTTTTGAAATTGCACTGCGTAACTTACTACTTTTTTGTGGGGCATGATCAGGTGAGTAACGACCACATAGGGCGAACGATCATTGATATGAAAGATCGTATCTTGTTTGGGATGGATCAGCGTTGGGCTTATGTATCTGTCTCAATGTGGTTTGGTAAACTTCCGTGGATCGAGACCGAAGTGAGTGAGGTGGAGGCAGACAAAAAAATCCGTGAGTTCATCACGGATTTTGCTGAGAAACAAATCGATTGGAATCAAATCAAACTTTAATCACCTTCTTTGACGGGTGGTGGGGTGACTTTTGCAGCCTTTAAAAATGCGATGGTTTGATCGAGGTAGGCGAGATATTCAACTCTCTGACTCAATGTAGTGCCGGCGGGTAATTCTTGGGCAATCGATATGTGATGTTTTGCTTGATCGAAATAACCCAATGCTTCTGATGAGCGTCTTGCAGCCCATGCTTGAGATGCAAGTTTGCCGAAAAGAGACCCTAAGCGGTAGTTTGCCCGGTTGCCGCCCGGGAGAGTAGTAGCGAGTTTATAAGAATTCTTAGCACCTACAAAATCTCCTGTTGCTTCTTGTGCAGTTCCCAAACTTTCATAAATTGCCACCCGGGCCACAAGTATATCTGGTGCCATCCAATGCATCTCTGCGGCTGCATCCTTGATCTGTGCCAAGGCAATCTCTAATGATTGAAGCGCCTGTGGGACACTTCCTTGGCTGAAAAGCCTAACTCCTTTTTTTAAGTAATGAATTGAAGAAGAGAGTTTTCCACGGAACGCGGGTTCCATTCCGCCCTGAAGCTGGATTGCTTTGGCGTAACCTATCTCAGCTTCTTGATCCCGCTCCAAAGCGCTCAACAAATTAGAACCATTGATCAAAAATGCAGGATCATACGGGTGCAATCTTGCAGCTTCTTGGAAGTCCTCAGCAGCCGCTTCTTTCGCTTGTGTCACTTCTGTGGGTGTTTGCACGAGACCAGCCAGAGCTAGGTGAATTAGCGCCCTTTCTTGGTAAAGCTCAGTCTGCGGCCATCGCTCAATTACAGCGCTTATTTTTTCAATCCTTGCATCATAGCTTACAGAACTATCTTTGCTGAAGAACACTGGCCACAATGCTTGCATCATTCCGGCTCCTTTCCAGCCAAATGGAATCAGAAATATACAACACCCCACTGCAGTGAGAGTCAGTAAGAGTTTGTTCCCAATAGAGTGAAGATGATTTAATTTGAGTTCTTGCGAGCGGACCATCTGTGCCAAGCAAATACCCAGAAGCATCACGCCCGGAAACAGATGGAAAACAAAACTAAAGCTCGATTGGACGAGCATTCCTGCCATCGCCGCGATTGCACCTATCCGCCAGGCATCATGGAGAATCACTTGTTTTGGCTTGCGATCTTCAAAAAATACTTTCAGCGCGATCACGATGAAAAAGGTAACTAATAAAATAAGCAATAGCCCCGCACCAATCAATCCGTAGTCAGTTGCGGCCTGCAATAGCTCATTGTGAGCTTGTTCCGGCCTGTGAGTGAGGACACTCCCTTGAGATTTTACGTTCGCAAATTGAAAGCACTCCCAACTGAAACTGCGACTCCCGCCACCGAGTAGTGGGTGGAGACCGATGCATGCGATTCCCAGACCGAGAATGTAAAGTCGGCTTATGTTATCAAAAATATCTAAAGCACCACCGCTAGCATTGCGCGCCTCCAAGGCGGCCTGCCAGCCATAGAACAGGAAGCCTAATGTAGCCATTCCTATAACAGGGATCACAACCAATAGTGGAGCAAACCAGCGAGAGTTTGCTCGCTTCGCGACTACAATTCCAAAGGTGGCAAAAACTCCACTTGCGACTGCCATTCCCAAGATACCCCCGCGTGAGCGGGTATACCAAACACAGACTAAGCCCGCGATAGCAATTAGAACCCATAAAACCCGAAATTGAATGCGATCTTTCCCGAATAATCCTGCGGCAAGAACTAGCATGGATGAAGCAATGAAAAAATTGGCGGCTTCATTGTAGTGGAAGTAAAACCCTGACACCATCGCCAAGTTCGTCGAATTTTGGAAGATAGGATTATATCCCGGTTCCATCACTTGTTTTGCAACGATGATGATATTTGCGAGCAATAGAATCGCTATGCCCCATACAAAAGTTTTCTCGGCCCACTTATGAGAAATAATCGCCCTCATGCATATATAAGTCGCGATGCTACCACTCAGCAACAGCACATCTGCCAAGGCGAGTTCGCTGACGGGGGACATCCATGCCCTCCATGCGAACCACCCCGCAACGATCACTCCGAGAATGGTGAGACCCGTGTCCGCGAGCTTTTGTTTGCTCCTCCAAATTGAGACAATTGCGAAGAGCGTTGCAATGCCGAGAGCTAGCATGGCTGGTCCCCACGCCCAGGTGCGAGTTTGAGCACCTAGCACCACCGCCATTACTAAAGAAATCATCAGGAACAGTGAGGTGAATACTGGCATGGTTTTTCAGTATGATGGACCTTTGATGTCGCCCTACGAAAAGACATCACTTGCTATAGTAAAGAGGATCCTCTGAGGGACTACTACTTAGCGCCTTTACCAAAAAGAACAGCGGGCACTGTTCGACATAGGATTTGGAAATCGAGCCAGAGTGACCAGTTATCGATGTATTTTAAATCCATCTCCACCCATTCTTCAAAACTGGTGATTCGATTGCGCCCACCCACCTGCCATTCGCAAGTGATCCCTGGTTTTACGCTGAGCCTGCGCCGGTGGGAAAACTCACCAAATGCTTCCACTTCGTAAATGGGTAATGGCCGAGGGCCGACAAGACTCATATCACCCTTTGCCACGTTGAGCAGTTGTGGTAGCTCATCGATACTATACTTTCGCAGGAACGCTCCAAATGGAAACACTCGTGGATCGTGATCCAGTTTGAATACTGGGCCATCCATCGTATTCCCATGTTGTTGCTTCACGTCACTTAGCATTTCTTCGGCGTTTGCCACCATGGTTCGGAACTTCCACATTCGGAACGGTTGGCCGTAGCGTCCGGCCCTCATTTGCGAGAAGAAGATCGGTGCTTGCGGGCTTTTCCACCGAATCCCTAATGCCGCGATGATCCACAAGGGAGCAGATAGAAGAATGAGAACGGATGCTCCCACCCGATCAAATATTTCCTTGCAGAGTATTTCCCATGACAGTTCAGGCGTAGAACGCAGCACCAGCATGGGCTTGTCTCCGATGGCATCGAACACTGGGCGTGCGATCTGTGAACGGATGAACGAGGCTGCAATCCATGCTTCCACGCCCTGCAGCTCGCAGGCTTCTACCGCCCTCGCTACCGTCTCAAACTGGGTGTTTTTTGCAGAGAAAATTACCCGGCTCACGGACTGGTCTTTGAGCAGCCCGAATAGCTCTACCACATCGCGCTTTCCGAGATCAAATCGATCTACAATTTTCCATCCGGAGGTAATTTCAGGATCTAAGTCTGCGAGCAAATCGGCCATTTCTCCATCTGATCCTGCGATGATGACTCTTTCTTTCGTCGCCTCACTCTCGGTCCTCCTTTTCAGCCATTTTTGAACGAGGCGATCTCGTAGAAACAGAAACACAACGACCAAGATCAGCCCCAAGCCCAGTGAAAGCCTACGCGCATCACCTGCTTTGGCAAACACGGCGAATAGGGTGATAAAAAGCACCACCACCACCATTGCGCGGATCAACTGCCAAATTGCAGCACCCGAGGTTTTATGCCGCAGATGCTCATAAAATCTGAATCGTTCGAGAATCAGCGGTGTAAACGGCACGGCGATGTAAAGCACCCAATTCATCGAAGCCAATGCCTCCTCCTCTGCCACGCCCCGCAGCGTGTTGCGCAGCAATCCTGCGATGATGAAAGCAAGCCAGACGAGAAGCGCATCGCTGAGCTGTAAAACCTGAATGGTGAATGAATCCTTGCGGCTTATGGCCATGAAATGAGGCAGTTAAAGAGAAAATTAATTTCGCTGGGAGTGAATGGGAGCGGCTGCGCCCAAACAATTCTTTTATCTCCCAATTTGGCTTTGCCTTCGTT
>JAYULG010000385.1:0-2237 GCA_043763755.1 Akkermansiaceae bacterium
GAAATTTGATTAAGGCCACGTTCTTGACTGCATATTCGCGGGATGCGTCAGCAATGACCGGATTTCCAATCGTCCCGATCATTGGCATCAACAGGTAGCCCTCATCAACCTTCGACCGTTTGTTAATTGCATCAAGGTCAGCGCGACTGATGAGATTCACGTCGGTGAAATCGATGAAGCCATCCTTTAGGTTCTTCGATGTGATCAAAGGGTAGCCTTCAAGAACGTATTTTGGGCTGTCGTGCGTGCCGTCGCGCACGTCGCAGACCTCACCAAGTTCGGCCATCGGCCAGTCTGGGTGGATGGGGATGTGGGGGCGGTAGTGGTCGAGGACGGCGCGGGCTCCGTTGATGACTTTCTGGTAGCCCTCGATCTCCGCCACGATCTCCTTCTGCACCTCCTGCGGCGGCAGGGGGATTTGAAGTTCCAATGACGCTGCCACCTTGACGAACGGTTGCGCGGCACCGCCTTTCACCCAAAAGTTTTCATTGTTCGCAAAGAGGAAAAGATACTTCGTCAGGACCTTGTCGGACTTTGGAATCAAGACGTGAGTATTCGCTATCGCCTGCCACCGACCGGTCGCGAGAAAGCATTTTCCACAGCGAGCACCGACCGCACTAATGATGATGCCATCGCCGTCGTAATCGTAGTCGGACGAGAAAACATCCTGTCCGGTTGCGCTATAGGAGGGATAAAGGCTCCCGTCGTTGACCGTCGCGAGGGTACCTTTAATGACTTTGTTATTCCCGCCCTTGGACGTGGTGACGCTGCCGAGTGGAACTAGGGGCCAAGCTGACGTGCGACTTGCTCCCTCCCGATACCGCTCGCTGCTGAGGTTGTAGTCACCATTCGCGGCGATCTTTTCTTTCGGCACGAACTGGGCGGTGGAGGTGAGGGACAGAATGGACTCGAGGGACGACTTGGAGCGGAGGGCGTTCAGGTAGGCGGCGAGGTCGGCCTGGACTTGCGGGAGGTCGTTTTTCTCGATGGCACGGCGCTGGGCACCAAGGCCGAAGCCGTCGTTTTCCACTTTGAAGAAGCCGATGGCATAGCTCTGCCGGGCGAGGGATTTGTCGAGGATGAGGATGCTAGTCTTCACCCCGGAGTAGGGATTGAAACAGCCCGCGGGGAGGGAGACGACGGCGACGAGGGAGTTTTCGACGAGGAGTTTGCGCAGCTCTTTGTAGGCATCTTGGCTTTGGAAGATGATGCCCTCTGGCACGATGATGGCGGCGCGGCCGGTGGGGGTGAGGTGCTCGGCCATGTAGTCCACGAAGAGGACTTCGCTGCGCTTGGCTTGGATGGAGAAGCACTTGTGGGGCTTGATGCCGCCTTTGGGGGACATGAAGGGTGGATTGGCGAGGATGACGTCGGCGAATTCGTTCCAGCGTTCCTCGGAGGTGAGGGAGTCGTATTCGTAGATGTGGGGATCTGTGAAGCCGTGGAGGTAGAGGTTTACCAGCGAGAGGCGCACCATGTCGGGCGAGATGTCGTAGCCTTTGAAGTTTTTGGCGAGGCGGCCTTTTTCGTCGGGAGTGAGCTGGCTGTGGCCCTTGGCATCGGTATTGGTGCGGAGGATATGCTTGTAGGCGGAGATGAGGAAGCCGGCGGTGCCGCAGGCGGGATCGAGAACGGTCTCGTGTTTCTTGGGGGCGAGGATTTCCACCATGAAATCAATGATGTGGCGTGGGGTGCGGAATTGGCCGGCATCGCCTTGGGAGCCGAGGACGCTGAGCAGGTACTCGAAGGCATCGCCGAGGCGCTCGCTGTGGTCGTAGCTGAACTCGTGGATGATTTTGAGGAAAACGCGTAGCGTCTCGGGATCGCAGTATGGGAGGTAGGCGTTTTTGAAAATGTCCCGGAAGAGCGGTGGGATGCCGGGGTTTTCGGGCATTTTTGAGATTCCTTCGTTCGCGAAACTAGGCCCCGAAGCGTGAAATTAGTCTTGCGTAGCAAACTTAGGTGAAGCTAAATTTGCCGGGTAATGAATTATATCTGCTCTGCTCTCGCCTCCGCTTTCGTCATCTTACCGCTATGCTTTGCTGTCGAGTTGCGAGACCTCAGCACGGATCGGCCAGACACCACGGAGAGTCCCTACACGGTGGATGCGGGGCATTTTCAATTTGAAATGGAAATTGCCAACGTGACTTCCGATGGCGACGACCGTGAATTTTCCCTTGCAGAACTGAATGCAAAAATCGGGCTGAATGCTCGCACGGACTTGCAGATGGTTCTGC
>JAYULG010000386.1:0-7887 GCA_043763755.1 Akkermansiaceae bacterium
GAAGAAGCCGCAGGCTACATCCGCCTCGTGAAAGAGTTTTCCCTCAAGCAGGATGAGATTGCAAACCGCGTCGGCAAGTCTCGCGCCAGCATCGCCAATGCCATGCGCTTGCTGGATCTTCACCAAGATGTGCAGCTCCTCGTCGCCCACGCCCGCATCACGGTCGGCCACGCCAAAGCGATTCTTTCCATCAAGGATCACGACACCCAGTTGCTCGCTGCCGATCAAGTCATCCGCCGCCAACTCACCGTCCGCGCCACTGAAAAACTCGCACAATCTTACCTCAACGGCCACTCCAGCGATGGCCAAGACGGGAAAAAATCCAATCTCCCCCGCGAGATCGATATCCAAGTCCGCGCGATAACCAATCGCCTGCGCGAGCACCTCGCCACCCACGTTTCAATCCAACACTCGGCGAAAAAAGGCAAAATCGAAATCGAGTATTACGGCGATGACGATCTCCAACGCCTCATCGAGCTGCTTGGCTTGCCAGGTGGGGATTGACGAATCGTGAGGTGATCCTTGTTAGTGGTCGGTCAAATTGATTTTGGTGCATGCTCTCTATGTGTTTGACGCGTCTCGCGGCAAGCTACCCGGCACTCCAAAAGACGCGAGCTTTCTGCCCGAAGATTGAGGCCGCTCGAGGAAGTCCAAAAAATTCTGGTGAAAGACTATCCAAGTTTTAAAACTTCCCACGGCATTGCCCCTCACCGATCTTCACACCAACACTTGCCGAGCGGCCCATCACGGGTTAGCAAACGACATCAAAAAACGCTCTTTCAGTTTCCTCCTCGCTCGCCGCTACCTGAATCCGCGGCGGGCCATGCTCTCTTCCTTCACTCTTATTTCACTCATCGGCGTGATGCTCGGAGTGCTCGTGCTGGTGGTGGTGATGGCCGTCTATGCGGGCCTCGAACGCAGTGTAAAAAGCCGCTTGCTTGGCTTCACTCCGCACATACTCCTGAGTGCGCCAGCCAGTGGCTTTGGCGAGCCTCGCCTCCAAGATTGGCAAGCATCTGCAGAACGCGCGAAGTCTCTGCCCCACGTGCTCGCGGCCACGGCGTTCGTCGCGGATAATGTCATCGTGGATGTCGAGTCCTGGCAGCGCCCCGTGCTTTTCCGGGGCATCGATAGCTCAGATCCCACCCAAGTTTCTGGTATCGAAAAAATGCTGGATCTCGAAAATCATCCGACCTCAAAAGCGGATCTCGGAATCGACGACCGCGTGGTGATTTCCTCGTTGCTCGCTGAGCAACTCCACATCGGCGTGGGCGATCAACTCCGGCTCTACTCCACGCGGAATTTCCAAGAAGTGATGGATGCCTACAAAGCCACAGAAAACCCACCCCTGCGCGATGCCCATGCAGATGTCTGGAAGGCTGCCACCACCCCTCTCATTGCTGAGTGGAAAGCTGAAGGAGAGGCCCTTGTAATTTCCATCACTGCTCTTTCTGACGCCTACCGCTCGCTAGAATCCCTCACTGCTGAATCTCTGCGTGCGCCTGAAATGGAAGAGCTCAATGCATTGCTCATCGCTCTCGAAGCGGGTGAAAAAGACGAGGCCGTCGCCATTTACCGCTTCACTACCGATACAAAAAAGAGCATCGAAAAATCCATCGCCATCCTCAATGCCACTGATGCCGAGAAAATGGACGGCGAGACCCTCAAAGGCCTGAAAAGCGTCGTCTTGCCCAAGGAAGCAGAAATCATCGGCGTTTATCAAGCTTCGCAAATGACCGTCACCCCAGACCTCTTCGTCCCTCTGCCACTAGCCCAAGATTTAGCCGGTTTGGGAGATTCCGTGCAAGGCATCGCCCTGCGTTTGGACGATCCCTATCTCGCCGAGCAAGTTGCCACAGACTCCCGTAAAATCCTCGGCCCAGAATGGACGCTGCTCACTTGGGGCGAGCAATATCAAGGCTTCTTCGCTCTCATCAATCAGCAACGGGTGATGATGTATTTCGCCCTGTCCTTCATCGTCCTCGTTTCCGCGTTCTCGATGATGGCCGTCATGTTCACCGTCACCATTCAGAAGCGCCGGGAGATCGGCGTGATGAAAGCGCTGGGCGCAGCACCTGGGCAAATCGTCCGCGTTTTTCTCTATCAAGGGATGTTGCTCGGCCTGCTGGGTTCCATCCTCGGCGTGGGACTCGGCCGGCTCGTCATCCACTTTCGCGGCGGCGTGCAGGCGATTTTCCGCAGCCTTGGTTTTGATCCCTTCGCGGCAAATTTCACCGGCTTCGATACCTTGCCAGCTCACAACAATCCCGCCGAGCAAGCCATCATCGCCCTCATGGCCTTCATTCTCTGCTCGCTCGCCGCGCTGGTCCCTGCGTTTTTCGCTGCCCGTAGCGATGCCGCCAAATCCCTACGAAACCTCTAACAATGGATATCTGGATCATCCTCAATGGAGAAAAAGCCGGCCCTTTTCGCGATTTTGAGATCCGCCGAAAAATTGAAGACGGCGAACTCCCGACCACCTGCCCAGCATGGCACGAGGGGCTGGAAAAATGGCTGCCTCTCGGCGAGATCGATCTCTTCAAACGCGAGTTTACCCTCACTCCTGCCGCCACCCAGTTGAACAAATTTCCCTCTGAAGTTTCAGCTACGCCGCCACCGCTGAAGCACCACTATTTGCGGCGCTTTTGGGCGCGTTGGTTCGACCTCAGCCTCTTCGCCGGCCTCTGGTGGTTGGCCCTGTGGGGCGCTGGCCGGGACATCTCAGCGACGATGCTCAATCCATGGATCATGGTGCTCCAGTTTGTGCCATGGTTCGTTTTGGAAACCGTCCTGCTCCAGCACTTAGGGACCACCCCGGGCAAATGGCTGCTCGGGCTACACGTGCATAATTTGAATGGCTCATTGCTGAATCTCTCAGAATCACTGCGGCGTTCTGGCCGCGTGCTGTTCACGGGCATCGGCTTTGGCTGGAGTCTGCTCGCCGTTTTTTGCCAAATTCTCAGCATTATCACCGCAAGGCGCCTGGGAAAACCCCTCTGGGATTACCTCGGCGGACACCAAGTGGATGTCGCTCGTTTGAATCCGTTCCGCGTCGTCGCCTTTGTCCTCTTATTCGCCGGTGCACTTTATTTACAGGCCATCGTCACCTCTCCTCATACGTTTGAACTTCTCTCAAAGCAATTTCCTGAATACAAGCAGATCTACGAAAAAGGCCCCCCATGGTGGCACTTGCCCAAGCGGCCGTAGCACTGACCTTGAGTGGAAAATTTTTACAATAATCAGCTTGCCAAGTCCCTGCCGCCCTCCTAATTGTCCCGCCCCGTGCAAGCGGGAAATGAAGGCGAGGATAGCTCAGTTGGTAGAGCAGTTGGCTTTTAATCAATTGGTCCTGGGTTCGAGTCCCAGTCCTCGTACTTTCTATTCTTCGTCAGTATCCGAAGACCCGCTGTGCCCTTGCTACACAGGCTTCAAAACAGCTGATCCTGATGTGGCAAAGGTTTAGCGGTCCCTGATTTCAAAAAATTGTCTGCTTGTTGATACTCAAGTGGGACGGTGGACGGGCCGAGAAAATCAAGTTCCCCATCAAGAAACGGCGAAATTTGTGCATCGCTGAGCACGGCCGGCATCCTATCATGGACGGGTTTTAATACTTCATTAGGCTCGGTGGTGATCATCGAGAAGCACTCTCCATGTTCCCCTTCTTCCCAAATCCCGGCAATCCAGAGTGACTCACCATCAGTGCGCTCAAAACAAAGCGGGACTTTGCGGCCCGCCATTTCCACCCATTCGTAAAATGACGCAGCCGGGATCAGGCACCGCCGGTGGGCAAATGCTTCTCTCCACATTTGCCCGCTTAGTTTGTCCTCTCGGGAGTTTACAATGGTGCGCCATGTGGGCGGCTTGGCTTTCGTCTGGGACGCAAACGCCCGCCGGAATCCCCAGCTCATCGTTGCGAAGCTGCCGTCTGCTTTGACTATCGGTGCCGGAATGGTGGGCCTTATGAGATGCATCCCGCTGATCGCAAGAATTTCCTTCACCGCCAATGCCGTTACACGATCTGGAAACGTTTCACCCACCTTGCCAAATCGATACGCCGTGCACATATACTATACTAATCTGTGATGTGTGTTTTGCAAATTTCTGGCACGGCGGATCATGACAAGAACTCAAAAGAGCGACTTTAACGCACTCAGAACAAGGAAAACCAAAATTACAGCCGTCCCACAGACTGAGCATGGTACGTCCTGAGCCATGGATTTGCTTGAACACTAGATCATTTCTGGAAAATGGTGATTGTGGCTTTTTGCGCGCAGTTGCAATATGATTGGATTTAGGAGGGGCCACTGTCCCATGAGATTTTAATAATGCCAATAAATCGATCTTCTCTCACAGAGCCGAGCGGGTAGCGGCGAACAACCAAGTAAAACTGTGGTCGAGGAAGCTGCTGAGCTTACCACTCTGCTTGAACTGTTTGAAGAATACTTCGATTTCCCAGCGGCAACGCTAGAAATCGCACTCGGAGCGCGGATTCCAGACTGTGTGGGTGGTGATCAAGACCATGATCCGCCATTTCTTATCCACTTTCACCCAGGCTTCTACCCGCCTCATTTTCATGCCCTTGTGGATACCTCGCAGCACGATGGTCTGATCCTTGAGGATGGTTTAATCCTTGGTGGTATGATTTTTCAACGCTGGGTATTTCATGTTGTCCTCGGCACGGGTGCCCCACCAGACCCCGCGTTGATCATTCCCCGAGAAATGAGATTGACTATTTGTTTGAAGACGACCAATTTAATTCCCGAAGGATTTTTATTGTTCATCTCGCCCCTACCGAATGGCAGGGATTTCAACACAACACAAACCCACTTTTCACGCTACAGCTATACCATCCTGTAGCACCGATGTGTAAAAAACATTAATTTCCCGAAGCATGTTTTTGAATCCCTGAGTTATAAATGAAAAACCAATTGCCTTCTTCATGCAATTTTTATGAGTGGCCACTTCTTGTCACATGTCTTTCGTAAGCAGTTTCGATTTTTTACGGGCCAAAGACGAATGATATCTTCTACGCATTTAAATTCAAAACTGTGAAATCCATCCATTTATGAAAAATTTAATATTGGTAAATATACTGGCGTCGTTAGCCATTTCAGCCGTCGCTCAAGCATTGCAAACGCCCCCTTCAAAATTGCACTTCACCGGCGCAGAAGCCCGTGTCCAACGCGATGCGCTAAGCGCCAAGCAAGCCTTCGAGCAAGAGCACGCCAAGCTCGCTGTAGAACACCTTGCTTTCCTGCAAACCGAACCCACCGAGTTGCATATCCAAGCGTGGCAGGAAAATCGAGCCGCCCGCTACGCTGCCCAACAGCAACGCGCCATCCTGATGGCAAATCTCGAAGCGCCTTTACCCCCGCAACAACCCTACATCCAAACCATCGACATCCCTGCCGAAGCCAGCCCCACGATGGAGGAATTCCTCGTCAAACGTGCTCAGCTCCAAAACGCCCAAATCCAGAGCGACAATGCGCTCCACGCACTCACCAGTGCCAGCGCTCGCAAAGCTGAACGAGAAGCCCTAACCACTCGCAACGCCAAGCTTCTCGAGGAAATGCAAACCCTTGCTGTCCAGCTTGGCGAAGAATCAGCGTGCGAAGAAATTCCTCTCCTACCCGAAGAACCCAACCTCCCTGTATCGGCCTCGCCCGAACTCCGTGCATTCCTAATAGCCCGCCACACCCTCCACCGCGCCGAAATCCAACAGCGCAACGCCACTCGCCATCTACTCAAAGAACAACGAGAACTCGCCATGCACCAATGGCACGAAGATCACACCAAAGAATTCCAAGCCATCCAAATCGCCACTATTGAAATACAGAAATTCATACAAAGGAGCTACAGATAACATCGCCAAAACGAACTTATGAAAATAAATCAATTCCAACTTATTTTGTTCTTAACATCATCTTCCCATCTCATTGCCCAAACAGGGCCTGGAAGTTTCACCACACTAAGTGCCAATGATACCTTCAGTCTCAAGAGAGCAGCTAATCCACTAGCGGAACTCTTCTTTAATCCTGATGGATTGTTTGTCATCAAAGGGACATACAATAATTCTCCTACACTAGCTACGGCAGGCACTTCGATAGTAGAAGGTGCAGGTACGCGTTTATTATGGCATCCAAGAAAAGCAGCTTTTCGAGTGGGATATGTGAGCAGCAGTCAGTGGGACGATTCGAATATTGGTATATACTCAACTGCACTAGGAAACAGTAGCATCGCATCAGGTTCCAATGCTCTGTCATTTGGAAATTTCACGACTGCATCAGGTTCAAGCTCCATTGCTTTTGGTTCTTCCTCGAACGCTTCGGCGGCGAATTCAATTGCTGGTGGAGCAAATACATCAGCATCGGGACAGTATTCGTTGGCTTTTGGTTATCAAAGCTCGGCAACCGCGCATCATGCAGTGGCATTAGGTTACGACACTAAAGCAGTCTCTAATTATTCATTCGTTTCAGGCTTGTGCAACATTGGCATTTTTGGGTCATTCTTAGAAATTGGCAATGGGGGTTATCAGCCCACTGCTTTTGGCCCAAATGGTCCAACCTCATTTGGTTGGGTAAGGAGCAATGCAGCCACAATCATGGCTAGTGGTGAAACCATTCTTACCAACAAAGCTTGGAAACAGCGAGCGGTGAATGCCTCTCCTATCACTTCCGGTGGCAACGCCCTCGTGATTGAGGGCCACACCGTCCTCAACGGTAAAGTCACCATCGCCGTCGCCCAAGGCGATATCTCCATGGGTGCCTACGAATGATCTGCAGTGGGACGCTAGGCATCTTTGCCTCTTCTGCAGTCTTCAAGTCATGTTTCAGCTTTTTCATCACATGAAACTTCTCATCTTCACGTTAGTCGCATCCAGCCTCCATCTCTCCTACGGCCAAGCACCGCCCGCTCCCTCGTGGTGGAGCACCCCACCCGATCCGGTCATCATCGCCAACCCCGCGCACAACAAAGGCGTCTCCAACATCGGCCAGGCCAAGCACATGGTGAAGAAAGCACTTGATGCGCTCGACCTTGCTTTACCCACAGTCGCTGCTGAAATCCGTGCCGATCTCGCTGTACGCAATATCAACTTAAACATCCCTAGTCCCAAACCCTCTGACTGGGTTACAAAGCAAAGAGCACCGCTTTTGATCGGACAGCTCAAAAATTTGTCGGAACCTTTCTACAACCGACTTCATGCCTCAAAGCCTGCTTGGTTGTCCGAGCAACGCCTGCTTAATGGCAGCAATCAATACGGCACACACCTACCATGGACACCTACGATTGCCTCAGACGACAACAACAAAGGTCTCGCCAGCATTGGCCAACTCAAGGCCGTGTTTGCGCTCAGGTTTGCAAACATAAATAGCACCATCGATACGGACGGTGATGGCTTATCCGATTCAACTGAAATCATCGCTCGAACCAGTCCATTGATTTCTGATTCCGATGGGGATGGCGTAGCCGATGGTCTGGATGTTTTTCCGCTCGATCCTACGCGCAGCAGCCTACCCAACAGCGTTGCGGGTGATACACATAAACCCACGATTACCATCACCAACCCAGCCAGTCTGGTTCTCGTTTCAGGCCCATAACAACTTAAATACAGCCTTCTTCTTCTACCCACATCCTTACTTCTAAAGATCATGTTTCTCAAAAAATACCGTCTTCTTGCGCTCATTCCGCTCCTCGCGGCAGGTATCTGGTTAGCCACACGGCAGACGCCTTTGCCTACTCCACTGACTTCTGAAACCTCACAGCCCGTTTCTACAGAAGCAGAACCTCCAAACGTTCAAAGTGTTCCATCTCCCACCGAGGCAGAACCGGAAACTTCAATCATTGCAAAACCGATTTCAGCCGAAGATGCAAACCCCAGCGACCATA
>JAYULG010000387.1:0-7858 GCA_043763755.1 Akkermansiaceae bacterium
CCCAACCGAATTACCAACCAAAGACTGGGGCTTTGGCGGAGTCGAGGGAATCCAAGCAAAGGCCACCTCTTCACTTGCCAAAACAGATAAACTCTTGCCCCTCTATGGCATGGACCGCCTCGGCACCGCCATCGGTGTAGGCCCGCACGCCAAGCAAGTCTGGCGCAACGCCAAATGGACGTAAGGGTAGTGTGAAGCACCATTCATCTGCAGTTGCTACGGTGGATTTATGGGTGTCATTGCATGGAGATGGATGACATCTACGGAGTCAGCCCGGGAATGCGGGTAAGTATGTCTCTGGGTTGTTCTTTGGGATTGGCGTCAAAGCGCACGCTTTCTGAGCGGTTGCTCTTGGAAGAGCATCAAACACTAGATGCTTCACGCGCGGGAGAACCAATGGATTTTAAACCAAGGAGTGCACAGATTACACTGATAAAACGAATTGCTTTGTTGGAGAATATCAAAAGTTAGGCTCCTTATCTTCAAAATTTGAGAGCTATAAACTATGGATGTGCAATTTCTGCCAAAGAGACCTATGACTTAGATTGAGATTCGCAGATGAGTGGGATGAACCCAGATGCAGAGGCACAGACAGAGCTCTCGTCGATCTGAGCAGGCGAAATGAGAGCGGATCAAGCAATCTTTCCCTTCATCTGCGTTTATCCTATCTATCTGTGGTTACCTCTTGTCTCACTTTTTTGGGCGATAGATGGGAGATTGACGTAGGCCTGTCAAATGTTACGTTCTCACGCCTAAGCCCATGAAAACCCTTTTAATCTGCGTTGTTGCTCTGACTGTAGCTGCCTCTGGCGTGGTGCTGGGGCAAGTGGCGGCTGCGCAGTCGATAACGAAAGATGGTGAGCATCTCAAGGCGGCAGCGCTTCAGATTGATCAATTAATTGCATCGTATTATCGGAACCAAAAACTCACTGTCCCAGAGGTGACGGATGATGCGACTTTTCTGCGCCGGGCATTTCTTGTGACGATCGGGCGCATTCCGACAGCGGAAGAGGCGCTGCCTTTTCTCGAAATCGATGATATTGCAAAGCGCGAGGCACTGGTGAGTTATTTGCTAAAATCGCCTGGGTTTTCCAGTCATATGTCCAATTGGGTTTTTGATCTGCTGCGTGTCACTGATCAAAAAATTGGTGGCTCTGGCAACAACAAGCCCTACCGGAACTGGGTGCGCCAAGCGATGGCAGATAACATGCCGTGGAATCAATTCACCCATAAGCTCATCGCATCTTCTGGTGATGGCTGGGATCCGCAGACTGCGGCGGTGGGGTATTATACGCGGGATCGGGGGATGCCACTTGATAACTTATCAAACTCGATGCGCGTATTTCTCGGATCGCGGATGGAGTGTGCGCAGTGCCATGATGATCCATTCGGCACGACTGAGCGGCACGATTTTTACGAGCTTGCCGCATTCACTCATGGTCAAGAGGAGTTAAACATCGAGTTTATGCAGCCGCTGTGGAGTGAGCTAGAAGATGATCAGAAAGAACAAGGTGAAGAATATAGGCTTGCTCAACTCTTATGGGATCAAGTTTACGGGATGTCTCTGGGCGGCAAGGGCAGCGGGCAGATCGCTCTGCCGAGTGACTATCAATATCGCGATGCGGAACCCGGTAAAATGGTGGGTGGTCGCACGCCATTCGGGCGAACGGTAAGAATGTCTGAAAAGCGCGCTGAGAACGATGGCCGTGGTAAATTGGCGGATTGGATGGTCAACAAAACCAACCATCAATTTGCAGCGATCATCGCAAATCGCATGTGGAAGCGAGTGATGGGCCAAGGTCTTTACGAGCCAGTAGATACATTCGTAGTGAGTGAAAGAACCGGGTTTCCTGCGCTTGTCACGTACCTCACATTGTTGATGGAAAACTTGAACTACGATCTTAAGGCTTTCCAAAATGTGCTCCTTTTGACGAAGACGTTTCAATTTGCCACGAATCCAAAGCCATCGACCGTCGAGGGAGGTGATGATTTCCACGGGCGTAAAATCGAGCGACTTTCCTCCGAGCAAATTTGGGATTCACTGATCACCCTTGCGGTGGGAGATCCGGATCTCAAGCAGCGCCGCCTGCTGGATGAGCGAATTTATCTGGATGGCAAACCGATTCTTGTGGGGAAAAAAACCATGCCTGAGCTTTCCAGAGAGGTGCTTGCATTAAATTCTGAGAACGCAGTGCGCAGTTTCTTTTCTAATCTGCTCAAGGAAGTGAAGACGGCCCCCACATCACCATCCGCGAATGATTCCATGATGATGGTGGCTGCGCGAAGCGATGTAAATGATGCTAAGATCCGTGCTTCCGAGCTGCCATCACCCGCGCCTCGTGATCACTTCCTCTCGCTCTTCGGTGCATCTGACCGGGAGGTGGTAGAAGGTGCTAGCCGCGATCCCAATGTGGGCCAAGTGCTCTCGCTGATGAATGGCTTCGTCCAGCGCGAATTGGTCCACCAGCCCAAGGCGCATCTTTACCAAAGTCTCACAGATGCAAGTTCTGCCAAAGAGAAAATCCGCCGCCTCTATGTGGCCATCCTCACTCGTCCACCTACCGAGCAAGAAATGGACTGGATGCTTGATGAGGTAAAGGATCAAGGTGATGTAGGTTTCCAAAACATCGTTTCGGCACTGGTGATGTCTTCTGAATTTTTGTTTCTTCAATAACTAAAGCATATTTCCGCCATGCAGACTTTACTTAAAGCAGATGAGCTGACGCGCAGGCAATTTATGTCTAATGCTGCGCGGACTTACCTTGGCGTACACTTGTTTCCGATGTTGGGGTCCACTCTTGCAGGTGCGGCGCCTACTACCATTGATGGAGGGAAAAAGGCCAAGCATATTATTTATCTCTTCATGTCTGGCGGAATGAGCCATATTGATACTTTTGATCCGAAGCCTAAGAAAAAAGATATCATGGGCAAGACCACTGCCATCGCCACCAATGTGGATGGGCTGATGCTAGGGCACTATCTAAAACATACGGCTGGCGTGATGGATAAGCTATGTGTGATCAACTCAATGAACTCCACTCAAGGTGCGCATGAGCAGGGTGCCTACACGATGCATACTAGCTATGATTTACGCGGGACGGTGAAACATCCATCTCTCGGTGCGTGGGTGGTGAAACTGGGCGGGCGTCTTCACCCGGAGCTGCCTGCTTTTGTGGCGATTGATAGTTCCCCAGATCATACTGGCGGTGGATTTTTGGGTGCGAAGTATGCAGCCGCACCGATCGGTAGCCCAGAAGATGGACTGCAAGATTCCCACTTGGCAGATGGTGTCACGCCAGTGGATTTCCAACGGCGACTCACCCTCGCAGATAAGCTCAATAGGCAGTTCCACGAGCGATACCCTAATGCGGATGTGCAAGCGTATGAAGAGCTATATAGAGAAGCGATTGCTCTGATGAATTCAAAGGATCTCAAAGCCTTTGATCTCAGCGAGGAATCCGAAGCGACGCGTAAACTTTATGGCTCGGGGCGATTCGCCCAAGCATGTCTCTTGGCGCGCCGCCTTGTGCAGAATGATGTTCGGTTTGTAGAAGTGCAGCTAGGCGGATGGGACACCCATTATGATAACTTCACTGGAGTGGAGGGCCGGTGTCTGGAGTTTGATCAAGCATACGCCGCGCTCATCACAGACTTGGAAAAAACGGGTAAGCTGCAAGATACGCTGGTGGTCGTTGCTACGGAATTCGGGCGCACTCCTGAAATTAAAGCAGAACATCAAAATGGTCGCGATCATCACCCCAATGCTTTTTCTTGTGTGCTTGCAGGTGGTGGAGTGAAGGGCGGGATGAGGTATGGAGTCACAGATGCCTCGGGGGAAAAAGTCAAAGAGGACCAAGTCTCGGTGCAGGACTTTAATGCGACCATCGCCCATGCGCTTGGGTTACCTATCGATACAATTCTCATGTCACCCACGAAGCGGCCTTTTCAGTTGGCGGATAAGGGTGTGCCTGTGCAGGCAGTTTTCGGGTAGGCTTGGGGTGGAAATCTGTGCCGGTCTTTGGCGAGGGCGCGAAAGACTACACGCGTGGGCGCGTGTGCTCCCATTGGATTACTCGGTGCTCTGCGGTGGAAGTGGCAGCGTAGGTAGCAGGCGCTTGGGGCCAAGAAGGTGGGCAGATTGTGGATCGATGAGGAAATAGCCGGAAAGCGCACGGCGACCGATGAGCATGGGGCATAACATGTCCTTGCGGTCAGAAAGACTGATTAAAATAGGCCAACTGAAGTCACCGGGGACGGCAGCGTGTGTTTGGATAAAAATGCGATTCCGCGAGATGCCAGTGGAGCTTTTTACCCGCCCGATGCGCACGACGGCGGCTTGGCAAGCCCTCGTCACACCGAAATGATTTTTTGCGGTGAAGGTGACGGTTGTTTCATCGTCGGAGAGCTGGATGTTCTCGGCGTGTAGGCATGAACTCCACGCCCCGCTATCGGTTTTTGCATTGAGCGGGGAGATCCCGAGATCGGGCAGGCAAACCCATTCTCGCCGCCCGAGGATGAGCTTGGTGCTGCTGGAATCCCGCTTGGGCAGGCCCAGCTTGGTGGCGAGCGCGAGTGACGAGAACTCAGTGACTTCTGGATGGGCTTGGTAGGTGCGTGGCATCGAGAGTGAAAAGGCGAAATTTCAGGCTACAGGACTGAGAAGTGAGGCAGCCATGGCACGCGCTTGCTCGCCGCCGCCACCCAGCATGCGGACGAGTTCTTGAATCCGCGTCTCGCCGCTGACTGGAAATAATCTGGAACGTGTCCGTCCGCCGGAGACTTCCTTTTCCACCACAAAATGATGGGCGGCGGTGGCGGCCACTTGGGGGAAATGGGTGATGGCTACCACTTGATGGCGCATGCCAAGAGCGGCCATTTTCCGGCCAACCGCCCGGGCAACTTCGCCGCCGACGTTTGCGTCAATTTCATCGAACACCATGAGCGGCGTGGCATCTTGCTCGGCGAGCGCGGATTTCACAGCGAGCATCACGCGGCTGATCTCACCGGACGAGGCAATCTGGCGGAGAGGCAGCAGTGGTTCGCCGGGATTGGGGCCGAACTGGAATTCGATGCCTTCGAGCCCTTGCGGCCCGGGCTCGGCGAGCAGATGGAGTGGTGCCTCAAATGACGATTGCTTGAAACCGAGATCTTTGAGTTGGCTGGAAATTTCTTTAGCGAGCTTTGGTGCGGCTTTGCGGCGGGCGCTTGTAAGGGATTTTCCGCTCGCATCAAGAGTGGCGCGACAGGCAGCGAGCTCGCGCTCCAGAGTATCGATTTTTTCACCTCGGTTTTCAATGGTATCGAGGCGAGTGGCGGCGGCCTCCCGGCGGATGAGCACATCAGGAAGAGTGGGGCCATATTTGCGTTTCAGTGTCTCTAACAAGTTTACCCGTTCTTCGAGGGCGGCAGCTTCAGCGGGGTCTATTTCAAGCTCGTCAACGTAATCGGCGAGGTTACTTTCGAGGTCTTGGAGTTCGAGGCAAGCGGTCTCGAGTGAGGCAGTGCGTTCGCGGATGGAGGGATCAAGTTTTTCTAAATCGCGGACGAGGCGCTGGACTTCTGATAGCCGATCCAGAATGCCATCTTCGCCATTGAGTGATGCGGCGGCGGCGGCGGCAGCTTCGAGCAGGCGGGTGGAATTGGAAGCACGGCGCCAGCGATCTTCGAGGTCTTGTTCACCTTCTGGCTTGAGCTGGGCGGCATCGATTTCATGGATCTGGTGGCGCAAAAGATCGAGCTCTTGCTCGCTCGCATGTTCTGCGTGGCGGATTTCTTCAAGCTCGGCAGCCTTGGTGCGCCATGCGCGGTAAGTGGTGCGGTAGTGCGCGGCGATGGGATCTGCTGAGGCGTAGGCATCTAGCATGGCGAGCTGGCGCTCGGTGGAGAGGAGTGATTGGTGGTCGTGCGGGCCGTGAAGATCGACGAGGTGCTCGCCGAGGCGCTTGAGTAGAGCGAGGGTGACGGGTGAATCATTAACGAATTGGCGGTTAGCAGATTGGCCGATGACGCGGCGGATGATGAGTTGAGTATCATCGCAGGGTGCGAGGCCGCCGTCTTCAAGGATGGTATTGATTGCCGCGGAGTCCTTGAGTTCAAAAACCGCCTCGACAATGCAGGATTCCTCACCGGTGCGGATAAGGTTTTTTTCAGCGCGCTCACCAAGGATCAACTTAAGAGCACCGACAATGACGGATTTACCGGCGCCAGTCTCGCCGGTGACGCTGATGAGGCCCGGGCCGAGTTCCCATGCGAGTTCATCGACGAGGGCGAGATTGCGAATTTTGAGGAGAGTGAGCATTCGTTTTGGGCCGCGCCGTGGATTATGCAAGGTGCTGGGGAGGAAGCAATCGCTGGGTTTTCAGCGATGCAGATTTTATGGTGCGGCGAGGAGAGATGGGTCAAATTCCGCCGCAATTTTCCAATGACGATCATTGCGGTTGATTAAGAGCATTTTCCGGTGACCTTCTCCTCCAAGTTCAAATGACTGCTGTAAAAGAAACACCTGCTATCGAAGTGGAGGTCCTCGAGATCGATGGTGTAGTGCCTGTGGCAAAGCTAGATGCGCCTGAAAACCGTGCGCGGCCTAAGTGGGAAAAGTGGTTGGTCTTGGCGCGTAAATTAGATCGTCGTTGGTGGCCATTGTGGGTGGTTCTGGGGTCGATCTTTTTGATTTTGGCACTCACTGTGGGTGTGGTGCTGGGCTTGGTGATGGTAATGGTCGGCCTAGTGCGGGGTTTTTTCCGAATGCTTTTTCGCTAGGTCATTCACCGAGTTGACACGACCCTAGTGTTATCGGCAGGTTGTGGGCATGTCACAATTTGCAAACAAAGTAGCGGTAGTCACGGGAGGTGGACGTGGGATTGGTCAGGAAATCGCTCGCACGTTGGCAGCAGGGGGCGCGAAAGTAGCCGTGGTGAGCCGCAGTGCGGCGAGTTGTAGTCAAGCTGCGGACGAAATCAATGAACTGCACCCTGGATCTGCGACTGCATATGCAGTAGATGTCTCAGATCACGCGGCGGTGCAAGAACTCGCCAAAAAGATCGGTGAGGAGCTAGGAACCGTGAATATTTTGATCAATAATGCAGGGGTGACCCGAGATGGTTTATTGATGCGGATGAAGGAGAAAGATTGGGATTCCGTATTGGATACGAATTTGAAAGGTGCATTCAATACCGTGAAAGCTTTCATGCGGGTGCTGATGAAGGCAGAGGATGCGCGGATTATTAACATCGCCTCAGTCAGTGGCATCATAGGCAATGCGGGACAAACAAACTACTCAGCGAGCAAAGCGGGCTTGATCGGGTTTACCAAAGCAGTCGCTCGCGAGCTCGCAGGGCGGCGGGTGACGTGCAACGCAGTGGCGCCCGGCTTCATCACGACTGATATGACCAATGAGCTGTCTCAAGCGCTAAAAGATGCGGTGGTTGGGAAAATCCCGCTGGCGACGTTTGGCGAGACTCGTGATATAGCCGCCGCCGTGGCATTTTTAGCCAGCGCCGAAGCACGCTATATCACTGGCCAGGTGCTCGCTGTAGATGGTGGAATGACGATGTGATAAACCTATAACTTTCATATACTCGTCATGAACCTTATATTGATACGTCACGGCAAGGCAGAGGATTTTAATATCGGGGGTGATTTTGCAAGAGTTCTGCTGGATCGGGGATATGAGCAATCTCGGCGAGCTGGGAGATTGCTACGGTCTGCGGCAATGCTGCCTGAGATTGTGCTTACAAGTCCATTGATCCGCGCGCGTCAGACTGCGGACGAGTTTTGTTTAACAGCGGGGATGCCCGGTGCGCTCATCCAGGGGTGGCTGGCGTGTGGCATGACACCAGAATGTGCGATGTCAGAACTT
>JAYULG010000388.1:0-2220 GCA_043763755.1 Akkermansiaceae bacterium
GTGGGCCAATCGGTAGGTGTGAGTTTTCCTGAGGCATCGCGCAGGAGGGGAGTGGTGGCCCGGTGAGGGGAGTCTAGGGGATCGAGGGCCTGCCAGCCTTTGGGGCAGGCCATGCCGAGATTGACGGGGTAGCCAGCTTGAGGGGTAAGGTTGATGGCATGGCCGTTTTCATCAAGGTGGAGCTTGAGCTGGCAGCCAGTGGCGCAGTAGCCACAGATGGAGGTGGTGGTGGCTACGGGCTTGAGCCGAGAGGGAATTTTCCCGAGGCCGAAATTCCCGGGTTCCTGGACGAGATCGCGGGTGAGGGGGCCATAGTGTTGCTTGAGAAGAGATTTCAGCATCTACGAGCAGATAGGCGAGCAGATGCTGTGCGAACTACAAAGCAATTTACCCTTTACGACATTGAATTAATCATTGCTGTGATGAGTGCAAATCATGTTTGGGATAGTTCAACTGTCTGCGGGAAAATGTTAGAACAAACGTGCGTAGGTATCGATTTCCCATTGGCTGACGCGCTGGTGATATTGGCGCCATTCTTCAGATTTGTAGGTGATGAATTCATCGCGAAGTTCTTTGCCAAGGGTTTTCTCGACGAAGGGATCTGCGGCGAAAGCAGCAACGGCCTCGTCAAGGGTCTTAGGTAGTTCTGAGATGCCACGGGCGGCAAACTGCTCTGGTGTGAGTTCGTAAAGATTATCTTCTTGGGCGGGACCAGGATCTAAGTCTTCGCGGATGCCTTCGAGGCCTGCGGCGAGCATGAGGGTGGCGGCAAGGTAGGGATTGCAGGCTGCATCTGCATTGCGGCTCTCAAAGCGTCCGCCGGCCATAGGCACTCGCACGGAGTTTGTGCGATTGTTACGCCCATAGCTGTTAAATACTGGTGCCCATGAATAGTATGACATGAGACCTTTACGAACAAGGCGCTTATAACTATTTACAGTAGGGGCGAAGGCTGCACAAAGCGCCGGGCCATGTTTCAGAACTCCGGCGATGAATTGATAGGTGAGCTTGCTCACTCCTAGGCCGCGCGGATCTTCAGAGTGTGGGCATTTGAATAGGTTTTCACCACTTGTAAGATCGTAGAGCGACATATTAAAATGGGCCCCACTGCCAGTTCGATTTGCGAATGGCTTAGGCATAAAAGTGGCCAATAGCCCTTCTTCAGCCGCGTAGTGTTTCGCCATGAGGCGGAAGAAGATATAGCGATCGCACATGGTGAGAGCATCCGCGTATTTAAAATCAAACTCGAATTGTGAATTTGCATCCTCATGATCGAGTGAATAAAGATCCCAGCCTAGCCCATTGATGGCAGTGGCCATTTTATCAATCCATGTGTAGCGATCCATGAAGCGCTTCACATCATAGCAAGCTTTTACGAGATCATCATCTGAGTTAGGTATTTGCAGCGTGCCATCCTCCGCAAGTTTTACAACATATAACTCGCACTCGATCCCGAGATTCATGCCAAAGCCCATTTCTGCGGCTGCGGCGAGTTGCTTTTTGAGAGCCACCCGAGTGCTAACTTCGTATGGCTCGCCCTTGAATGTATTGTCTGCTGGAAACCATGCGACCTCTTTGTTCCATGGTAAAATGCAGCCCCGCTCAAGATCTGGCAGAGAGGCGATTTCATCATCGTTGGGCTTTTGGCCGAGGCCATCGAGCGCATAGCCAGTGTATAACTCAGAGCCTGCGGCAAAGTCTTCAAAGTGTGCGATGGGGACAAATTTACCTTTCGGCACACCGTGAATGTCTGGGTAGGCTCCGATGCAATATTTAACGCCTTGGCTTTTGAGGGACTCGCGGAGTTCTAGGATTTGTGTTTGGTTCATGGTATAAAGTGTAAGTGGTAGATATAGAAAAAAGAATGAAGCTACACCACGTCTGGATCTGCTACGGCGAGGCGCATGACTGGTGTTTCCTTTTGGTCTTGGCTTGGCGGATGCATCATGTGATCAATGTGCTTGCGGGTAGCCATGAATGTGGGATCGAAGAGCTGGGCCTCCGAGCGCGGGCGAGGCACAGGGACTTCTACTAGCTCACGAATGCGGCCGGGATTCGCATCTAATACAAGGACGCGATCTGATAGAAAAACGGCTTCGTCAAGATCATGAGTGATGAAAACAATAGTGATATCTACGTTTTTCCAAATATCTAATAGATAAGACTGCATTTTGCAGCGCGTCTGTGCATCGAGGGCGCCAAAGGGCTCATCCATGAAAA
>JAYULG010000389.1:0-7832 GCA_043763755.1 Akkermansiaceae bacterium
CAACAAGCGTGTATTGAGACAATTTTCGAGCGATCAAACCGAGATGTCCCGCTCGTTGTGCAGCAGGGCGCTACTTCAGGCCTCGCAGCTTGGCTCGAAAATGCCCTCGCCCAACGCCAGCCTCATGCCAGCCCAGAGGCGCTCGCACCATACTCGCTTGCAGAATATCAAAAATCCATCGAGGCACTTTACCAAAGTATAACCACTCAAATCCCTACTTCAGTCAGGCATTTGCCGCGCAGCAAGATCCTCGCTTCCTATCTCCAGCCCGCAAACTTTCACTTCCTACTTTCCGCGCCTGAGCCACCAGCGCCCGCCTTGAAATTTCGCGCTGTGATTTTTGATATCTATGGCACCTTGCTCATTGCCTCTTCCGGCGGCATCAAGCCAGAGCCACTGATGGACGCGGTGTTACGAGATGTGATCCGAGAATTCGGGCACGCTCCGCCGCCTTCACCCAGCGCTGAATTGCATCAAGCTGTGCTCGCTCATCATGCCGCAGCGGGCGTGGCGTTTCCAGAAATCGATCTTTGTAAACTGTGGCGAAAAGTTTTAGGCCTCGATGACTATGTGGAAATTGCGCCGATGGTCCATGCCATGGAAAATTTGTGGCATCCATCCCGCTTGATGCCCGGTGCCACACAAGCCATCCAAACTCTCAGCCGCACGGGAATTTCACTCGGGCTGCTATCGAATGCGCAGTGCAATGCACTCGCTTCACTAGGGCCAATCACAGATTTTTTTGCCCCAGAACTCACGATTTTATCCTACCAGCAAGGCATCGCAAAACCCTCGCCAGAGTTATTTCATACACTTGCGGATCGCCTTGCAGGCCGGAAAATTTCACCCAGTGAAACTTTGTACATCGGCAATGATCCGCTGCACGACATCGTCCCGGCAGGAGCTTACGGCTTCAAGACGGCGCTATTTACAGGCCACCCAGATTCGCTGAAGCCGGGAATATGCGTGCCAGATTTCACACTCGCTTCGTGGTCAGAATTAGTGGCGCTCTGCCAAGTTCCTCGTGATTGATATGTCCACTTCCCTCGACACTATCTGGCAGCCGCAGTTCATTGCACTGCTCACTTCCCACACGGCTACAGACGCGGCCCATGATCTCGTACACGTCCGCCGGGTGGTGGCCAATGCACGGCGGCTATGCGTTGCGGCTGATGCAGATTGGCAGATCGTGATGCCCGCTGCTTGGCTCCATGATTGTGTGATAATCCCGAAATCCTCACCGCAGCGGACTCGTGCCTCACAACTCGCTGCCACCCAAGCAAGGCAATGGCTAGCGCAGCTCAACTGGCTATACGGCGGCGAAGATGAAATCAGCCACGCCATCGAAGCCCACAGCTTTTCTGCTGGGATACCCCCACTCACGCTCGAAGCAAAAGTCCTACAAGATGCAGATCGGTTAGATGCCCTTGGCGCGATAGGCCTTGCCCGCACACTGATGCTCGGAGCGGAAATGAAGCGGGAATTTTACCATCCCACCGATCCCTTTTGTGAAGCCCGAGATGCGGATGATTCGATCTACACGCTTGATCACCTCTACTGCAAATTGCTTAAGCTTGAAACTACCATGCAGACAACTGCCGGTGCAGCAGAAGCCCACCAGCGCAGCGAATTTCTAAGAAGCTTCATCGCACAAATGAAACTTGAGCTTGAATGAGCAATTAGGCCGGAACTAACGCGCGGCGCGGCGGCGCTTGATCACGAACAAGCCCAGACCAAGCATCACCAATGATGCCTGCGAAGCCTCTGGAATGACCTTTGCCGTTGCAGTCAAAGTGACCTCCGGCATCGCCCATGCGCCCCGATCATTGCGATTATAAATCCCTAACTGCACTCCGCCTGCGCGGGTGAAATCGGTGGTCTGCGGGCTTGTGTCGTGAATATCCGCAGTGAAATAGCTCAAAGCATTGAAGCGGGTGCCAGCAGTGATGCCCGAGAGCGCGCCGATGCCATTGGCAGTGGCGGTCACCATGAGCTGCACGCCATTGCTGGCATCAAGAGTAAGCTCCGGGTTCCCCTCGCCTACCCAAGGCGTCCAATAAAATCCTACAGCATCGCCTGCCGTAAAAAAGGCCGACTGAAAGTCTGTGTTACCCGTGTAATTTCCAAAGTCGAAATCGAGCAGGGTCGTGCCATTGAAGTTAAGGCAAAAGCCATCGTCAAAGCGGTTTTGTGCCAGTGCAAAGGCGATTTTCTGGTCAGTGGCTGACTCGCCAAATGCCAACGCAAGCTCAATGTTTGTTGCAAAGCCACTACCCACCCAGTTGGACGAAATGCCGTTGTTTTGGTGATCGCCGCTGAGCACAGATCCTGTCCCAGTCGCAATCACCTCGTAGGTCCCACTGATTTCCGCAGTATCTGCCACCACCGGGAATGCATATGCCGCAGCTACCGTCGTTCCTGGACTGAAGCTGGGGTGCACACCCGTGTAAGGAGAGGTCTTCAACGTTGCAGAGTGAGATAAAACCGGAACTCCGCAGAGGAGAGTCGTAAAGATTTTCGTTTTCATGATTGGATACGCTTGTTGTGAGATTTCTTGTGTATCTCAAGTAGAATATCAACTTTTATTAAATTATCACCTTGAAAATCGCGTAGGTAGCAGTGATTCGCCCGCGTCAGCCAAGGTCACTTACAGATTGGCCTATGCTTGCCCAGTTCTGCGGAAGTGAGCGGGCGCATTTTTATCAGTCTTTAGCGCTAGGTGGGCCCGCAGGGATTTGAACCCTGGACCAAGGGATTATGAGTCCCCTGCTCTAACCGCTGAGCTACAGGCCCCGTGCAAGGGAACGCGGACTATGTCAGCTAGAATCGACGCGGCAAGTGCCATCGTCAGGTTTTTAAAAAGAGAGCACCTACTTGCAAGGTAAACTCTGCTGCTAATCTGCTAGAGACCCTCGCTCAAGCTCCGGTTTTTCTCGTGGCGAAGATCCCGCGCAACGTCCAAGAACACCGAGTCCTCACCGATGTTTGTGGCAAGATCTCCCACGCGCTCTAGGGAACGGACGATGAGAATGAGATGGAGGTAATCTTGTGAGCGACCCACCTCTTGTTCGATGCGGAGTCCGAAGGTGTTAGTAACTTGGCGGTGGAGTTTATCGAGCTCTTTGTCCCTGAGATGAAGGCCGGCACCGAGTTCTGCATTGTGATCGCTGTAGGCGGAAATGGCATCGCGCAAGAGATGGTCTGCCAAGGTGTAAAGTGGCTCGATGAGGATGGCGTCTTGCAGCTCCGTGCTGTTGCAAATCTTTTTCGCCCGCTTCGCAATGCTGGTGGCATGATCCGAGATGCGCTCGAGATTCATGGATATTTTCATTGATGAAATTACAGTCCGTAGATCGGTAGCCATGGGGTGGAAACGCACCAGAATGTCCATCCCGAGTTGATCGATTTTCCGCTCGTGTTCATCTACCTCGTCATCATCGGCGATGACTGCATTCGCGAGCTCGACGTTGCGGGAAAGTAGCGCGATGATGGCACGTTCCAGATTTTGGCGGGCACACGCAGCCATGGCGAGGACTTCGTTACGGAGTAGCGAGATCGCTTGATCGAAATCTTTAAGAATGTGTGTGCCTTGCATGATGGATGAGAGATAAGACGCAATCAGCCGAAGCGGCCAGTGATATAGTTTTCAGTGCGCTTGAGTGAGGGATTGGAAAAAATCTTGGAGGTAGCATCATACTCGATGAGCTCGCCGAGGTAAAAGAATGCGGTCCGGTCTGAAATACGGGTCGCCTGTTGCATATTGTGTGTCACAATAACGACAGTGTAATTCTTTTTCATCTCAAGAATCAACTCCTCGACGCGAGCGGTGGCGATGGGATCGAGCGCTGAGCATGGCTCATCCATGAGAATAATGGCAGGATTCACGGCAGTAGCACGGGCGATGCAGAGACGTTGCTGTTGACCGCCAGAAAGGCCAAAAGCACTTTCCTTGAGCCGATCTTTCACCTCATCCCATAGCGCTGCGCCGCGCAGGGATTTCTCAACAATGCCATCGAGCACATCCTTGCGTTTCTCACCGAGAATGCGCGGGCCGTAGGCGATGTTTTCATAAATAGTCCGGGGAAAAGGATTGGACTTTTGAAAAACCATTCCCATTCCGCGCCGGAGTTCTACGACGTCGATCTCAGGGCTATGGATTTCCACGCCATCGATCCAGATGCCGCCGCGGGTGACTTTTGCACCAGGGATCAGATCGTTCATGCGATTGAAACACCGCAGGAGAGTGGACTTTCCACAACCCGATGGGCCAATGAAGGCGGTGACCTCATTGCGGGCGACTTCCATTTGGATGTTCTTGAGGGCGATGGATCTATCATAGCTGAAATCCATCTCACTGACGACGATTGCCGAGTTAGCATTTTGTGGAGTCATACTAACTGAATCTGCCAGAGATATAGGCTTCGGTTTGTGTTTGCTTGGGGCGCTCGAAGATTTGTAAAGTTTCCCCATACTCGATGAGTTTCCCCAAATAGAGAAATGCAGTGTGATCTGAGCAACGAGTGGCCTGCATCATGTTATGGGTGACGATGACGATGGTGAATTGTTTTTTCAGGTCGAGGATGAGTTCTTCAATCCTTAAAGTAGCGAGTGGATCGAGTGCGGCGCATGGCTCATCCATCAGGAGGATTTCTGGCTGATTGGCGATGGCACGGGCAATGCAGAGGCGCTGCTGCTGGCCACCTGATAGCCCGAAAGCGGATTCGTGGAGGCGGTCTTTCACTTCGTCCCACAGGGCGGCGGAGGTGAGTGCGCGTTCTACAGTTTCATCTAGTTCCTTTTTCCCAGAGCGGCCTGCCACCCGCAGGCTGAAGACGACGTTTTCGTAAATGGATTTAGCAAATGGGTTATACTTTTGGAAAACCATGCCCACACGCTTGCGGAGAGATATCACTTCTACTGAGGGATCATACAGGCTAGTGCCACCTATGAGAATATCGCCTTGATGGTGAACATCATCAATGAGGTCGTTCATCCGGTTTAAGTTCCGCAAGAGGGTGGATTTTCCACAACCTGAGGGGCCGATGAGCGCAGTAATTTGTTTCTCAGGGATATCCATGCAGATATCAAAGATGGCTTGTTTTTCGCCATAGTAGAAACTGAATTGATCTACCTTGATGAAGTCATGGCGAGCATGGGCAAGAACTGAATGGGAAGCGGCAGACATATTAGAAGCTGCTGACAGCAAAGCGTTTTTTGAGACGATTGCGAATGATGATGGCAGTGAGATTCAGGGTGACGACTACCACGATGAGCAGCAGCGCGGTGGCATAAACGATGGGCTTGGCGGCCTCGGCATCGGGTGATTGGAATCCTAGATCATAGATATGGAAACCGAGGTGCATGAACTTACGCTCTGGATGGATAAAAGGAGCTATATCATCGAGAGGAAGTGAGGGGGCTAATTTCACCACACCCACGAGCATGAGCGGGGCTACCTCACCCGCGCCGCGGGCCATGGCTAGAATCACACCTGTGAGAATGCCGGGCAGCGATGCGGGCAGCACGACGCGCTGGATGGTTTGCCACTTGGAAGCACCGCATGCCAGAGCCGCCTCACGCACGCCACGTGGGACGGCAGAAAGTGCCTCTTCCGTAGCGACGATGACGACTGGCAGCGTAAGCAGAGCAAGCGTGAGAGAAGCCCATAAAATCCCAGGCGTGCCATAGGTGGGCGTGGGCAATTTATCCGAGAATAGCCATTGATCGAGGCCGCCACCCACGAAGTAAACAAAGAACGCGAGGCCGAAGACACCGAAGACGATGGAGGGAACTCCTGCGAGATTGTTCACGCAAATGCGGACGATGCGCACCATGAGGCCTTGCTTGGCATATTCGCGAAGATAAATAGCTGCAATGACACCAAATGGCGTGACAACGAGGCTCATCACCAAGGTCATGACCACGGTGCCGAAGATTGCTGGGAAGACTCCTCCCTCGGTATTTGCTTCTCTGGGATCGTCTTTGAGAAATTTCCAAATCCGGTGAAATGTCTCACCGATCCGCGCAAACAGCCCTGCCTCATTGGAGGGAAAAACGTGTAGTAGCTTTTCGGCAGGGAAGATCATTTCCCGGCCATCGGCAGCGATTCCGAGGAAGCTGGATTTTGTGAGATCTAGGCGGATGGCTGCTGCTTTTTTCTGCAAATCATCGAATGACGATTGCAAATCGGTGCGACGATTCACGCCGATGTCTGGGGCGACTTGGGCAGATTTCTCAGCGCGGCCAAGGGCTTCGAGTTCGCGGCTAATGGCACCGATTTGTTTGCGTTCGATTTTCAACAACTCCGCACGTCCAGCGGCCCCACGGTCTAACATTTCAGCGAGAGTGCGCTGAAATTGCGGGTCACTTGGCTCAAGTCTGCCGGCCGCAGTTTGCAAGGCGGTAGCGGTGACGATGGCTGGCCCGTATTCGATGCGCTCGACGAGAAGTAGGTTTTCCGGGCGCGAGGTGGACTTGATCTGCTTGCGATCGATGTATTTAAACGCCTCTCCATTGACATCTTTGTTACCTCGGAAAACTTGGATCTCTTCGTGAAGGACACCCGTGGCATCGCTGCGCTCAGTTTCCTGAACCACGTAGCCTGCGATTTTCTGGAGCACTCCATCTTTGGAGACTTCCATCAGATCGATGCGCTGCGGCCAGAATGAGGCCATGCCCTTGAGGAGAATAAGGGAAAACAAGCCAAGCGCCATGGCCACGCCGAATGCGAGTCCGGCGGCGGTGAGCCAGACCCACGGCTCACCTTTGCGAGAGCGCCCAGTGGTGGCGAAAGCAGATTTCGGAGAATCAGCAGGTGGCATTTTATTAGACAATTTTATTCCTTTCCCGCAGGCGTTGGCGGAGAAGCTCTGCAATGGTGTTCATGACGAAAGTCATGGCGAAAAGGACCACAGCGCCGAGGAAAAGCGTGCGATAGTGAGTGGAACCGACGGGTGCTTCTGGCAGCTCCACAGCGATGTTTGCGGAGAGTGTGCGCATGCCATTGAAGATATTCCAATCCGTGACGGGCGTATTTCCAGTGGCCATGACCATGATCATGGTTTCACCCACAGCACGGCCAAAGCCAATCATCAGGGCGGAAAAAATCCCGGATGATGCGACTGGTAGCATCACGCTCCAGAGGACTTGCCAACGATTTGCGCCAAGGGCAGCAGCGGCAGCGGTGAGAGATTTCGGAACGTTGGAAATGGAGTCTTCCGCGATGGTGAAGATCACTGGAATGACGGCAAAACCCATCATGAAGCCAAGGATCATCGAGTTTCTCTGCTCAAAGGGAATGCCCATGGCTTGCGGCCACCAGAGGCGGAAATCAGCGATGGCGCGGGCTGTGCCTGGCTCCTTGTAAATGAAAAACCAACTCTCCAGCACTGGCCCGAGATGCCAGGCACCCAAGCCTGCGAGCACCATGAATGGCACCACCACGAGCCACTCTTTCCCGTTTTCCACGCTGTTCCGGATGGCCAGTGGCAAGCGGCACCAACAGTAACCCACCAGCAGCGCGGTGAGAGGCAGTGCCACAATCATGGCGACGACTGACGGCACGCGTGTTTCTAAAATCGGCGCAAGCCACAGACCTGCGAGAAATCCCAACACCACGGAGGGGAGCGAAGCCATGATTTCCATCACAGGCTTGACCACACGTTTCACTTCTAGAGGCAAGAATGCGGCGGAAAATATCGCAGCGAGCAGCGCGATGGGAACGGAAAACAACAGCGCGTAGGCCGTGCCCTTGAGCGAGCCGAAGATGAGTGGGATGAGCGAGAGCTTTGGCTCAAAATCATCAGAGCCACCTGTGGACTGCCATTGGTAGA
>JAYULG010000390.1:0-7805 GCA_043763755.1 Akkermansiaceae bacterium
ATAGTAAAGGCTTTGTGCGGCAGCTGATGCGATGGCGAATACGGAAATGATTCCAACAGTAAATTTACTTTTCATGAAAGGGTATTAATAAAATTCAGAGAAACTAGTTTTGAGTTTTCGGTGACTCTCGCGGATATGATTCAAAAATTATTTTGGATCGATGAATCCACCTTCAAAGCCGGAAGGACTCGGACCTACAGGTGGAGCGCCTTGGGTGATAACCTCTACTCCAGAGGAAGGAATTTGCACGACGAGAGGAATCTCACTGATTCCACCACGCTCGCCAGGAGGCGGTCCGACTGGCCCAACTCCAGGGAAGTCGAGAGGGTTCGGAAGGGCGGCCACTTCTCCGGCAGGTGCTTTAGCATCCTTTGAGCTTTTTGCGCTCGACCCGGACTCACCAAGGTTGGGATCCAATTTTGCCATGACAGCTTGCACCTCAACGAGAGCATCGGGTGCAACTGCGACTGCGCACTGGGAGATGAGTCTCATCTGCTCTGGGGCAGCAACCGCTGCCGTCTCGACAATAGCTGCAACGGTTTTCGCATTTGCGGAAGATCCCTCTATGGCGGATTTTACAATCTCGCACGCACAGGTAGGTGCCGCTCCGACCTCTTTGGCCACGATCTCAAGAACCTTGGATTGCTCAGAGGCTGCCGCTTGCTTCACAAAGAGTGAAAGCTTGAGGCAATCGACTTCAGCGAATGCTGGGACAGTGCCCAAAATTGCGCTCAGGATGGTGTAGCGGATTGTTTTTTTCATAACTTGAGTCGGGAGTATTTGGTTGGTTTTAAACTTGCTGGAGCGGGCAGCGGGAATCGAACCCGCATGTCTAACTTGGAAGGATAGCGCTTTACCACTAAGCTATGCCCGCGTCGTCAGTGGCGAGATAACGCGACAGGGACAAGTCTAGCAAGCCTTTTTTACCATTTGTCTAAAATATTTTTGCGTAAACTGCGACTCGTTGAAAGTTCCAATAACCCGATGTTCCAATGGATTGCGCGGGTGTCTTTTGGGATGATTAAGCAATTTTGGCCGGGATTAGATGGCCGCTTTCACTTCTCAAACGTGTTCTAATCACAAGGTTCTTGAGCCCTCGGACGATTTGACATTGTAAATTCAAATTACATTCCGCTCGGATGATCGAAAAAACTTACTTGAATCCCAAATTTTCTTCCCAGCGCCGCAGAGAGGGCTTTTACGCCAAAAGTTTCGGTAGCGTAGTGGCCAGCGTAGAACAGGTTCACTCCCAGTTCTCCAGCGAGCGTGTAGCTCCAGTGCGGGCCTTCTCCCGTGATGAAGGTATCGAGCCCGAAATCGGCAACTTTTTCGATCTGGCTACCCGCACCACCGGTGATGAGGCCCAGCGACTGAATTATTTCAGGGCCGCCGGGGCAAAGATGCACGCGACCACCAACAACCTGAGCAAGAACGAGTGCTAATTCAGCACGGGTGCCTGACCATGCGCCTCGCAAACCCAGCTTTAACCCTTTTTCATCGAAAAATGGTTCCGGTGAAATGAGGTTGATGGCCTTGGCAAGGCCGATGTTGTTACCCCAAAGCGGATGAACATCGAGAGGCAAGTGAGATGAATAGATCGCGAGGTCTGCGTCCATTGCAGTTTTCAACTTCTTGTAAAGTGCCTTTGTGATCGGTCTAACTCCTTGCCAAAATAGGCCGTGATGGACGATGAGTAGGCTTTCCCGTTCCTCGGCTGCGGCCTGAATCACGCGGGCCGAGGCATCTACTGCAGCGATGATTCGCGTTATTTTTCCGCTATTTTCCAATTGCAGCCCATTGATCGCACCGGGGTAGTCGGCGATTTCTGCCGTCCGCAGCTCACGATCTAGATATTCAACGACTGCATCAAGTTCGGCCATGGCGGAATTCAATCATGCCGACACCAAATGACAATATCTGGTGTGGGAGCAACCACTTCCCCAGTGGAAAACTCCCGTAGATCTTGGGGCAATGGTGCTTCCCAGCGCATCGCTTTTCCATGCCAGCGTAATTCCAAGCTTGCGGCGTGGAGTGCGTGGCGGGGCAGTAGCAGGATCTTTTCCAGCTTGGCGTTCCAGCCATGGGCCATCCAATCGACGTATTCCTGACCATCATGCAAGTAAAGCTTGTCACCTACGATGGGGAATCCGGTGTGTGCCAGATGCACACGGATTTGATGCATCCGGCCAGTTTCTGGAAAGCAGCGCAGAAGCGCAAACTTGGAACCATCCCGCTCAAAGCGCTTTTCCACTCGAAACTGCGTATGGCAAGGGCGCCCCGCTTCATGCACCTGTTGGCGCACCCAGATCTGAGATTCGATGGTCACACCTGTGCGCAGCAAGGGTTCGCGGCACTCCCAATTGTCCATCTCTGGCCAGCCGACAACGATTGCAAGATACTCCTTTTTCACCTCCCGCCTCTCGAAAATACAGCCTAGTTCGCTGGCTGCGGCTGTCGTTTTAGCCACTAAGACCACTCCGCTAGTTTCGCGATCTAGGCGATTTACAAACGCCAACCGAGCGCCAGTGGCTATTTCATACGCTAACAGCATTTTCAAACCACCCAGCAGTGTGGGCTCTGGCTTGCGATTTGCCGGGTGAACGATCAACGGCGCAGGTTTATTCACTACGATCCAATCTGCCGACTCTTCAATCACCTTGAAATTGACGACGACTTGCAAGCTCATGGACTAACAATTTTGATCAACTCCCACACAAAAGCCAGAGGCCCGACAAACGAACCTTTGGCTTGCATAAAAGCTGATCTATCTCAGAGGACTAAGACTTGTAGCGGAGACGCTTTTTATGGCGATTCTGCTTCATGCGCTTCTTGCGCTTGTGCTTATTGATCTTTGTCTTACGGCGTTTCTTGATGGAGCCCATGGTTATACGTTAGCGGTTAGTTTATGGTGAATATAAAGGAATTAAGCGACTATTTTGTTCAGAGGATACTCAATGATCCCCTCAGCCCCCAACTGCTTGAGTTCGGGGATGATGTCTCTCACGATGATTTCGTCAATCACTGTCTCAACCGCCACCCATCCTTCTTCTGAAAGTTGGGAGATGGTGGGACGGCGCAGTGAGGGCAGTTTTACGAGTAGCTCGGCAAGACGGGCACTGGGGAAATTCATCTTCAGTCCCACCTTGCCACGGGCGCAGAGCGCAGCCTTGAGAAGCAGCGCGATACGATCCATTTTTTCTTTCTTCCAAGGATCTGCGGATGCTGCGGGACTCGCATAAAAGTGGGGAAATGAGGTAAGCAGCGTGTCCACGATTCGCAAGTGATTGGCGCGGATGGAAGAACCCGTTTCAGTCACATCCACGATGGCATCGACTAAATCTGGCACTTTCACCTCGGTGGCTCCCCATGAAAATTCGACGTGGGCGATGATTCCCCGTTCTTTCAAATAGCGCTGAGTGATGCCCACGCCCTCGGTAGCGATGCGTTTTCCCTCAAGATCTTGCGGCGTGCGAATCGGTGAATCCTCTGGAACGACGAGCACCCACTTCGTAGGCAGCGTGGTGGCGCGTGAGTAGGTGAGTTCGCCCAGATCCACGAGGTCCACACCATTTTCGTATGCCCAATCGTAGCCAGTGATACCACAGTCGATAAAACCTTGGCCCAAGTAACGACCGATTTCCTGCGCACGGATGAGATACAAATCCAACTCTGGATCATTAGAACTCGGCCGCAGCCCCCGCGAAGACACGTAGATCTCATAGCCAGCCTTGCCAAGCAACTCGATGGTAGGTTGCTCGAGACTGCCTTTTGGGATTGCGACTTTGAGAGTGCGTGACATTTCCGACATGAAGGGAGGGCGGTTTTAGTCGGGAAATTTTGGGAATCAAGCCAAGTTTTGGATATTTTCGATCCTCATCCTTGAAACTTCTCAGTAGATCTCGAAGCTGCGCCCATGCCTCGCCTCGCCCTTCTTCAATCCGGCACCTTTGCCAATAAGGCGGAATCATTTGATCACCACGAGATGCTCATCCGCCAAGCGGCGGCGGGCGGCGCACAGATCATCGTCACTCAGGAACTTTTCCTCACACCCTACTTTTGCACGACCGAGGATCCCTCGCTTTTTGATCTCGCGGATCGTCTGCCCGGACCTGTCACAGACCGCTTGGGCACACTTGCTGGTGAGCTGGGTATTGTGCTGATTTCTTCGCTTTTTGAACACCGAGGGCCAGGCGTCTATCACAATACCGCCGCGATCCATGATGCAGATGGCGCTCTGCTGGGGCTTTACCGCAAGTCTCACATTCCGCAGGACCCTGGATTTGAGGAAAAATTTTATTTCACTCCGGGTGATAGTGGCTGGCCAGTGTGGGACACGAGGTTTGGTAAAATCGGCGTGTTAATTTGCTGGGACCAATGGTTTCCAGAGGCTGCGCGATTGATGGCGCTGGGAGGTGCGCAAGTGCTGGTATATCCCACGGCCATCGGTTGGCTCGCTGAGGAAAAACCCACTTTGGGAGATGCCCAGCATTGTGCTTGGGAAACGGTGCAACGCGGGCACGCGGTTGCAAACGGTTGCTACCTCGCGGCGGTAAATCGCACTGGCATCCAAGCTAATACCGAGTTCTGGGGCCGCTCGTTTGTGGCAAATCCATATGGCGAGCTGGTGGCAAAGGCCTCCACAGAAAAGGAGGAAATCCTGTATCACGATCTTGATTTCCAAGCGGTAGAAGATTTCCGCAGAATCTGGCCGTTTTTCAGAGATCGGCGTATTGACGCATACGGCGAGCTGACTCAACGCTGGCGGGATCACCCATGAGTCTGGCCACTGAATCCCGCCAAACGCTGGTTTTGGCATTCCCGCTGATGATCGGGCAGCTCAGCCAGATGCTGCTAGGCGTGGCAGATACCGTGATGGTGGGGCATTTAGGAGTGTTAGAATTGGCAGCACTTACCTTCGCGAGCTCGCTTTTTTACATTCCATTTGTGTTTGGCATCGGCCTGCTCACTGGCATTTCCGTGTTCACCTCAAACTCCCGCGGGGCGCAGGATGCCGCTCGCGTTCGAGGGAGTTGCCGCCATGGCCTGTATGTTTCCTTGGTGCTCGGTGTTCTGCTGGCGGGCATCGCATTGTGGGTTTCCTATCACCTTGAGCTATTCGGCCAACCACCAGAAGTCGCAGCCCGGACGAGACTGTTTTTTCAAATTATCATGGTGTCATTGATTCCCGCTTTGGCATCCATCGCACTGAAAAACCATGCAGACGCCCTCAATCGTCCATGGCCGCCATTTTGGATTTTCCTCGGCGGAGTGGTGCTCGATATCGGGCTAAACTGGGTGATGATCCATGGGAAACTAGGCTGCCCTGCACTCGGGTTCGAGGGTGCTGCATGGGCGACTTTGATTTCGCGGGTGGCCATCCTAGTCGCCATGTTTGTCTGGCTGGTAAGCGCTAAAGACCTCCGCGAGTGGGTGCCATACCGCTGGCTGCGTCGCCCGGACTGGAATGACATCCGCAGTCTGCTGTCCATCGGCTTTCCCGCCAGTTTGCAGATGGCCTGTGAGGTCGCGGCATTTTCTCTGGCTGGCTTGATCATGGGCCGCTTCGGGCAGGTATCGATGGCTGCTCATCAGATCGCGATCACACTTGCGGGCACCGCATTCATGATTCCACTCGGGCTCTCAATGGCGCTCACCGTACAAATGGGCCAAGCCCGGGGAGCGCGTCAATTTGAGCGATTGCGCCCCATTGCCATCTCCGGCTGGATACTAGCAGCGAGCTACTCTTTGCTCGCGGCAGGAGTTTTCTTGATGTTTGGGAAATCACTCGCCGCGCTTTTCATCCGTTCCCCTGATGTGATCGCGATGGCGGCTTCCTTGCTCGTTATCGTGGGATTTTTCCAACTTTTCGATAGCCTGCAAGTGGCATCCTCCGCGATGTTGCGCGGTTTGGAAGATGCTAAAATTCCCGCGTTGATGGGGTTCGTCGCTTATTGGTTGATCGGTCTGCCAGTGGCAGCGGGATTTGCCTTTGGCCTAGGTTGGCAAGCTACTGGCGTGTGGTGGGGCCTAGCAGCCGGGCTTTTTGTGGCGTCTATCACGTTGGGACCGCGCTTGTGGCAGCATACCCGCGCAGCCGCTCTAGGATCGTGAGAAAGTTTTTTTTGATCAATCTCACATTCCTTGCCAACCGAGTTTTTGGCGGAGCGCTTGGTAAAATGAACGATCCTGCAGGCGGAGAAGATGAAAGGAATGTGAAGCCTTTTTCACCTCAACGAGATCACCTGTTTCGATCCGGATGGTGTCTCGCCCATCGACTGTAAAAATCATTGGTCCAGCCTCATTGTCCTCTGAGGAAAGTGTGATCAGCGAGTTATCTTCGAGGATGAGCGAGCGCTGGCTAAGGCTGTGCGGGCAGATCGGCGTGATCACAAACACACTCGCATTTGGCGAAATGAGCGGCCCACCGGCTGAGAGCGAATAGGCGGTAGAACCCGTGGGCGTGGCGACTATCAGCCCATCTGCCCTGTAATCATTGAGTAACTCTCCATTGACGGTGGCGCGAAGCGAAACAAGGCGCCCAGTCTCACCACGAGTGAGCGTCACTTCATTCAGCGCGATGAAAGATTCGGGCGGACGCGCATCGCAACGCAGCGTAGCAAGCAGCAGTGTCCGGGGACTGGTGTTGTAGCATCCGTTGGCGAGACTTTGCCCAAATAATTCCAATTCTGAATCGGTGCAACTGGTGAGAAATCCTAATGTCCCGATGTTGATACCAGCCACGGGTTTCTGAAAATTTCCTAACCGCAAAAGAGCATTGAGCATCGTGCCATCACCACCGAGGACGGCAGCGATATCCACTCGCGCGGCGAATTCCGCAGCCGGGATTCCTCCGCTTTCTCCCATCATTGCCGCAGTTTCCAGATCAATCACTGCTTCGCAACCGTGGGCATTCAAGGCGGCACGTAGCGCGAGAAGCGTGGGAATAGCACCAGCTTTGTTTGGGTTTGCAATAATTCCAACGATCACGCTCTGAGGGCTAACAAATCAGCTAGGGGCTTGGCAAGCGGTAGAAATCCGAGCGGCCAGCATCAACTCGCGGTGGGTGAGTGAAATGCACACAAACTTTTGATCGTCGGCACGATTTCTTGAAGCTCATTGACGACCACGAACTCGCCGTCGTAGCACCACGTAGAGAGCATTTCGATGAGCGGCTCCCAAAAGCGCACGCCGTTCGCATCGAGGCGATTGTAAATCACCACTGGCTTTCCCACCATGGCCGGGTGATTTCGCTGCTTGAAGATCATGAGGGCGAGCATTTCCTGCACCGTTCCAGAGCCACCGGGGAAGATCACAAAAGAATTCGAATGGTGAATCATGACCTCCATGCGGGTGTAGATATCCGGCTGGAGCCAAAAAGTAGAAAGCCCTTCAGGCAGCCCTTCTAGCTCGATGATGTGCGGGACATTAGATCCCGCTGTCCATCCGCCCGCTTCCACAGAACCCCGGACGACTTCGCCCATGATGCCAGAATTTCCCGCACCAGAAATGCAACCAAGATGATTCTCTGCGAGGTTTTTCCCGAGTTCGTAACCATCGCGGAGGTAGGCGGGATCCTCCATGGATGCTGAGCAGAAAACGCATACGCTCCCTTGATGAGTTGCTGGCAACGGGGTATCGAATGACTCCCCTGCCATCGCGCCTGTCTTCACACGGCCCACATTGGGGATGCCTTTGGCGCGGGCAAGTTCCAGTAGCCATAAGACCTCCTCCGCAGATTGCGCGAGTAACAGATAGTCCCGATGATTTTGACGCACGGTTCCCAGCCGATTTAGGTGGGCAAGTAA